>JAIOPF010000104.1:0-4263 GCA_021414045.1 Deltaproteobacteria bacterium
CGAAGTAACGGGTGCTGCCCCTCGACCTTGGCCCCGATTGGGCGGGTGCCTTCGCCTATTCAGGAGCTCCCGCTCGACTACGTTTTTTCGACGGGGTCGATTGAGAGACCCCCGCGCGCCTCCTCGTGCAGTGAAGTTTCGAGCTTCGCGATCTCGTCCCGAGCTTCCTTGAAATGCTCCGCGAATTTAGTCCCCGCCTCGGGAATTCCCTCCAGATAGCGCAGGCCCTGTTTCAGGCATTGCCGTGCCCGCGCCCCTTGTCCCAAATCCGAGAGCAAAAAACCCATGTTCATCAACACCACCGCGATGGACAAGGTCTCGTGAGTCGAGAAGGCCGCGTCCAAGGCCCGTTCGTAATCGGCGAGGGCGGCTTCGGGACGGGAATCCTTTTCGAGGTTGGCTAGGGCGTTGGCGATGCGGAGCTCCATTTCGGGATTCTGCAGGCCTCGGGCGCTGTCCCAGGCGCGTTCTAAAAATTCCTTAGCCCTTTCCTTTTCGCCGCGAGCTAGCCAGGCCTGTCCTAGTTGGTAAAGGCAGCGAACATAGGGATTCAGGTCCTCGCGGCTGCGCAGGTCCGCCAATTCCGAATTCCAGTGAGCGACGGCCGCTTCGAAAGCCCCGCTTTGCAGGAGGGCGGCTCCCAAATCGTTGTTGGTCAGGACCCGGCGGCGTTCCCAAGGCAGTCTTTGCGCGGACTCATAGCTTTCTTTAAAGGCCGCGATGGCCTCGGCGAAACGGCCGTCCTGCAGGTCGAGAGCGGAGAGGAAATTGCGCAGGCCCAGGTACTGCTCGAGCGGTTCGCGTCCCGGTTCCAGGCAACGGATTCCGGCGCGGAAATATTCGGCGGCCTTGGAGGCGTGGCCCCGTTTGTTTTCGATCACGCCGAGGCGTTCGCAGATCTTCGCCAGGAAGAGGCGGTTCTGGTTTTTTTCGGCGGTGAATTTTTTCAGCAGCTCCTCGAAGTAGGCCTTGGCTTCGTCCAAACGCGTGCGCTGCACGAGGCAGCGGCCTCGGTCGATGGCCGCGCGGAAGCGCAGTTCGCGCTCGCTCTCGGGAGCTGCGTCCAAGGCCTTGGTGTAGAACTCTTCCGCGCTCTGCCAAAGCCCGCGCCTAGCGTTGCGGTCGCCGAAGGCGGCCCAGGCTTCCGCCGCGATCTTGGGATCTCCGCCGTGGGCGCGGTGGTAGAGCAAGGCCTCTTCCGAAAAATAGCGATCCATTGGCCGGGTCTCGGCCAATAGTGCCCAGCGCCGGTGCTCTTCCCTTAAAACGTCGGCGGGGATTTTCTTGCCGAGAAATTCCTTCAGCGCCGCCGACGCCAGCCGGTAAGGCTCTTCCCCTCCGCCGGAAACCAGGCCCAGGGCGGTCAATTGGCGCAACGACGCGTACACGCTCTCGCGTCCGAGGAGTGTTTCGAAAAATTCTCCGGGAAGGGCCTCGTAGGCTAGGGCCAGGGCCGAGAGAAGCTCTTTTTCTTCAGTGCCCAGCGCTTCGTGGAGATCTTCATATTCCTCCGACAATTTTTCCGGAGCGAAAGAACGCCGGAAAAATTCGCTGGGTTGAAAGAGGTCCTTCCGCCAATTGCCTTGCGGGTCGAGTAGCAGGCCTCGGCGCAGGTAGTGCTGTAGCAGTTGGCGGGCGTGCTGCGGCCGACCTTGGCTCTCGGTCTGCACATGGTCAATCAGGAATGCCGGGATTTCCGTGGTTTGGAAGATGTCCTCTAGCCAGGCTCGGGTCTCTTGCCGGGTCCAAGGTCGCAACACGAAGCTCAGGGCGGCGTCGCGGAACAGGGCTTGGAGTTCGTCCGGAATTTCCGGAAAATCCTCCACGCCTGAAATCAGCGCCAACCAAACCTTCCCCGCTCCCTTATAGGCGAGTTCTCGGAGTTTCGCCGCGAGGCCAGAGGCGAACTCCGGTCCTTCTTGACGCAGCCGCGCGGAAAAATCCTCCACGATCCAGACGAAGGGGAATTTTTCCGGGAACAAATCCTCCCGTTGTTCGGAGACGAAGCAAGGGAAACCCTTCAGTTGGGCCATGGCCTTGAATTCCGAGGAAAGATAACTGCGACCCAAGCCGGGACCCCCGCGCACCAGGGCCAGGTGCAGTTCGGCCTCATCCGCGGGTTTGGATTCGAGGAAACTTCGCATTCGGTCCAGGATCTCGGTTTTCCCAATGGGAATGCCGTGTTGCCTGAGGCGATACGCGATGTCCTCCTCCGAAAAGGCGGCTTTGCGATGCTCGAGCAGGGGGTAGAGTTGCTGCAAGACCGCCGAAGCGGTGGCATAGCGCTGCGAGGCCTGGGGTTGCATCATTCCCATCAGCAGGCCGTCCCAAAGGCTTCCAAGGCGCGGGTTGATGACGGAGGGCAGTTTCGGTTTCTGCGTGCCGTGCGCGACGACCAGTTCGGAGAAATTTCGCGCCTGGTAGGGCTTTTCGCGGGTGAGGCAGTGATAGAAGGTGGCGCCCAGAGAGAAGAGGTCGGTCTTCGCGTTCGGTTTCGGGTCGTCTCCGGTCAGTAATTCCGGCGCGCAATAAGAGGGAGTCCCGCCGATGGCCTGGGTGCCGCGAACGGCGACGTCAAAGTCGATGATCTTCAACGTCCCTTCTTGCGTCACGAGGATGTTCCCGGGTTTTAAATCGCAGTGAAAGACGCCCTGCCGATGCATGTAGTCGAGGGCACGCAAGGCCTGGGCGAAGAGCCGCGCGGCTTCTTCCTCGGAGGCCGTGTGCAGCGCGATATCGAGGGTGGATCCGCTGACGTATTCGGCGACGAAAAAGTGGCGCAGGAGTCCCTCGTCGTAGCCGAAATCGATGGGTTGGGCGATGTTGGCATGCTGCAAGGAACGCAGCGTCGCGAATTCTTGCCGGAAACGCTGGAGCACGGATTCATTGCATTGACTCGCCAGGCACTTGATGGCAACCTCTTGGCCTCGGGGGTCGAGGGCCAGATAGACGGTCCCGCTGTGGCCCCGCCCGAGCTCTCGCAAGACGCGATATTTTTTGTCGCTATGTTCAATCTTCAATGGAGGTGCCTCCGATGCCCCTGTTCCGAACATTCTATTCGCTTCGCAGCAATTTTAAACGATTTTCCGTCCTGGCGTTTTTGGCCATAGGCTTGGCTGCTTGCGGAAGCGCGGGAGGCATCAACCTTCCGGCTCCCGTGGCTGATCTCGAAGGCGGCACCGTTCGTGAAGCCACCGTTTGCGATACGGTGCAAGGCGCTCCCGTCGGGGCCTTCGTCCGAGTGAGAAATATCTCCGATTCGCAGGTCGACGATATCGACACCGATTTGGCGGCGGACGGCTCCTTCTCGGTCCTGGCTTGTGTGCAATCCGGACAGACCTTGGAAATTCAAGTTTTCAACCAAGAAGGCGCCGAGATCAGCGGAATTCAGCAGCTCACCCGCGGCTCCCAGAGCGGGGATGTCTGTCCGACGGCCACGAATCCCGCTACGAATTGTCCGTAATTTCCAAAAGGCCGCTTGGGGCGGCAGCGATGTTTTTCAAGGCCGATCCCACGGGGTCGGCCTTTTTTTAGAACAAGGTGCCGAGCACGTTCATGACCAGGCCGATGATCAGGGTATAGAAGAAAAATGCGAGCAGGGTCTGGACGAGGGCGACGCGCCGCACGAATTTGGACGTCAGCGCCACGTCGGTGACTCCGTAGCACATCCCGAAGGTGATCGAGACGTAGAGGAAGTCCCAGTAATCCGGGGCCTCCGGGGTGGCGAAACGGATGCCTCCCGCGAAACCTTCCGGAGTGTCGACCGGGCGGTAAAACAGCCGGGCGTAATAGATCGCGAACATGGCCTGTAGGATGAACCAAGATGAAAAGATGGTGGCCACCGAGAAAATGAGATGCAGCTTATAATAGGGCTGGGTGGCCTTGACGTCGTTGAGCAAGTAGATGACCGCGGTGATGCTCACTAGGGCGATCAAAACGGCGCCCGCCAGGACCGGCGTGTGGCCCTCGTTTTTCTGGCTTTGGCAGCGCTTTCGCACCCCATCGGCGTCCAATTGCCAGAACAGGGCTCCCACCTGAAGGAGGAAGAACAGGGCGCCGCCGCACCAGGCGATCAAGAGGCCGCTCTGGCGGCTGACGCTGTGGGGCAGTAGCAAGAAAATCCCGGCGGCGACGGCCAGCGTGAGAAAGATTCGCAAAAAAGGCCCGATTTCGGTAATGCGGCGCATAGGTCTCTTCATAGACCAATTTTTGTAGAAGGCCAATATTTTGGCTCCAGAGAGGGGTTCTCATGCCGGTGAAAAA
>JAIOPF010000104.1:4284-12997 GCA_021414045.1 Deltaproteobacteria bacterium
TGGCGGTGAATAATACGCTCTGTCCGCGTTGCTCGAGCTCTAGATTCATGGAACGTCTCGATGGGTCCAAGGTGTGCCGCCGCTGCGGGCAAAAATGGATAGGGAAGAAAGTGTTGCCGTCCCACGACAAACGGAAGCCTTCGCGAGTTTTAGAGGGAAAGAGTCTTGCTAAGCCGGGAAAGAAAAAGCAGATGGATTTATTTTGATCCGCTCAAGGCTTGAGCGTTAGCGGGGGGCGAAGACTCAGGGTTTCTACATTGACGCTGCACAATTGATGGTTCCCGTCTCCCGAAACCATGGTGGGGTAGCCGTCAAAGAGCGGACTTCGCTGGGACGTATAATTCTCCGGTTTTTTCTCGTAAAGGGTGAGGGAGACTTCATCTCCTGGTTTAAGATTGAGATCGAGCAAGGAAAGATTGAAGCCTTCTTCGCTGACTTTGCCCAATAAAAAATCTTGGTAAAACCATTTCGCGGAATACAGATACACTCCGTCGTCAGCGATGGAAGTCTTTGCTGAGGTAATGATCGTGGCGCGAACGACTAAGCCTTCGAGTAAATTAGGGTCGAACCAATTCCAACAGCTTGGATCGTCCATGCCCTGGCAACTAGGACTTGAAGCTTCCCCGACCTTGATCAGGAACTTCAGGTCCTTGGGCTCGAGGTAAACTTGCGTATTGTTTTGAAAGTTGGAGTAATTGGGGCCAAAAAAGGCCTCGAAATGGACCACCTTTCTTGTTCCGTCGTTGACGATGTTGTCGTCGTCCGTTGGAGCGCTAAGGATGCCTTCGAGGGTTGGAGCGGCGGCATTGACGGGGAGGGCCGGATTTTGGCCGACGGAAATCGTTTCTTGCGCGGGAGTCCCTCCCACGCTTCCGCCCGGGGCCGGAGCGATGGCACCGCAGCCCAAGATTAGGCAGGCGATTGCCGCCTTCAAAAGGGGGCCTGTCCATGAATCATGCGAAATGCGCTGCATAGGTAAAACCTTGATAGGAATATTATCCTCAAAGCATCCGATAAAGTTGCCTGGATCTCAATCTTAATCCCAGGCCTTTTTAAAGGCCTCCCAACCCCCGAATCCTAGGTGATCGAGAACGGACATCGTGGTGTTCGAGGGGCTTCCCGCCACCGCCTCAAGACCCTTGGCCAAGGTATCTCCGATGGTTTTTTTGGAATCGAAGGCGCGGGTGAAGGTCCCGTCGAGCTTCCAGATCCAACTGTCCGAAGCGGCGGGGCCGAAAAGATCGGCCGCAAAATTTCCAAGCCAGTCGCCGCCTTTGGGAATGAGGTCGTTGGCCGCCGATCCCGCGAGGAGGCCTCCCACGGCGGCAAGACCGATGGGGCCCGCGAGTTCTCCCGCGGAAAGGGCGGAGACCGGAGTGGCCAGAGTGCCGACCGTTGCCGTCAAGGCGCTGGGGGCGCCCCATCGAATCAGCGCGTTTTGAATCGGCTGCAAATAACGAGCGGCAAAGGGAGCGACGCGTTCGATGCGAATTTCCCGGAATTTTTTCGCAAGTTCGGGCCATTGGGTTTTTTCCATCAGGCTTTCGGGTGGGGTGTCGCGGAGTTTTCGGACGACTTCCGCGGGGTCGGCCGATTCGAGATACTTTTCGAAATGGGAAGGAGGAGAAGGCGGAATGGATTGCGTCATGGAAAGGCTCCTTTATTTTTCATCAAAGCAATGCCGGTGCCAAATTCAAGAAGGTGAAAAATTAACGGGAAATTCCAATTTTTTAGGAAGAGGAAATGGGATTTGGCTCAAATTGTGCCGAGGGATGGGGCATCCTGTGTCGGGACGTGGAATTCCCGATTCCCTTTTTCGACGATTTGAGTTTTTCTTCTCCCATGGCCGAATTCACGCATTGCCCCAGCTGCGGGAAAAATCTTCCCCAGCTTTCTGACTTGAAATTTTGCCCCCATTGCGGAGCCTCGCTGGCATCCTCGCCGCCCTCCCAGGTTGGGGGACTGGATAGGTTGGTGGCCGAAACCAAAATATTGCCCGCGTTGCAGCAGGGCAATAAGATCGGGGCGATCAAGGCTTATCGCGAGTTGACCCAAGCTGGCCTGAAGGAAGCCATGCAGCAGGTGGAAGCGATCGCGGCTCAGTATCATGTGAGCCCCGCGAGAGGCTCGGGAGCATGGAAGAGTTCCGGGAAAAGCGGTTGTGGTTGCGGGACTAGGCTCCTTTTCAGCCTATTCGTCGGATTCATGCTGGCCACGGCGGGACTGGCTATCTTTCCCGCCATCGGCAAGGTGTCTGGTCCCTTTGTCTGCGATGGGGGAATCGTCGTTAATTCCAATCACTACAATCCGTCTCCAGGAACTTCAGTGACCACCCGGCATTTTTATTGCCCCGACTATCGCGAGGTGACCTTACGCGTGGCCTTCGTGAGCGGCTTGCTCTACTCCTTCGGGACTTTAGTCCTGGTTTCCCTGCTTTCTTGGTTGAAGAACCTTGGGAAGAAGAATCCCTCGGACGCCGTTTTCGAAAGGACGCCCCCGCCATGAAAGTTCGCGCCGCCGTCGCCTGGAAAGAAAAAGCCCCGCTTTCGATCGAAGAGGTCGATCTCGAGGGCCCGAGGGCGGGAGAAGTCTTGGTCAAGATCGTCGCCACCGGCGTCTGTCACACCGACGCTTTCACCTTGTCCGGCGCGGATCCCGAGGGGATTTTTCCGGCCATCCTCGGGCACGAGGGGGCCGGCATCGTGCAGGAAGTCGGCGCGGGAGTGACGACCTTGAGCGTGGGAGATCACGTCATTCCGCTATATACGCCGGAATGCCGCGAGTGCAAATTCTGCCTCTCCGGGAAAACCAATCTCTGTCAAAAAATCCGGCTGACCCAGGGCAAGGGGCTCATGCCGGACGGGACGAGCCGATTTTCCAAGAATGGGAAGCCAATTTTTCATTACATGGGAACCTCCACCTTCGCCGAATGCACGGTGGTTCCCGAGATCTCGCTCGCGAAGATCTCTCCGCGGGCGCCCTTCGATAAAGTCTGCCTCTTGGGTTGCGGGGTGACGACGGGAATCGGCGCGGTGCTCAAGACCGCCAAGGTGGAAGCGGGGGCCTCGATCGCGGTTTTTGGGCTCGGTGGAATCGGGCTTTCCGTGATTCAAGGAGCGCGCTTGGCTAGGGCGGGGCGTATTCTCGCGGTGGACATCAACGAGGATAAATTCGCGATGGCGAGGAAATTCGGAGCCACCGATTTTATCAATCCCAAAAAGCATTCCAAGCCGGTCCAAGAAGTGATCGTGGAGATGACCGACGGCGGGGTGGATTATTCCTTCGAGTGCGTTGGCAACGTCGAACTCATGCGCTCGGCCTTGGAGTGCTGCCATAAGGGTTGGGGGCAATCGATCATCATCGGCGTCGCCGGCGCGGGCCAAGAAATTCGGACTAGGCCCTTTCAATTGGTCACGGGCCGCGTCTGGAAGGGTTGCGCCTTCGGGGGCGTCAAGGGTAGGACGGAATTGCCCGGTTTCGTCGAGCAATATATGGCGGGCGAGATCCATCTCGACGATTTGGTGACGTTCAAGTTTCCGTTGGACCGGATTAACGAGGCCTTCGACTTGATGCACGAGGGCAAGAGCGTCCGCAGCGTCATCGAATATTGAGGGGCCGGCTTCACGCCGAGGCGGCGGCCCATTCCTTGATAAGATCGTAGACTTCCGGGTGCGAGGCCAATTGCGAGTGGGACAGGCCTCGAAAAGTCTTGAATCGATCCGGATGGAATTCGAGGCTTCGCGATTTCACGTAGCTGCGTCCGGCGACGCTTCTCGCCGCGACCAATCCGTCCCCGAAAGAGCGGGTGAAGATATTGTCGGATTCCTTCGCCAGCGAGGCCGCGATCACATGGTATTGAATCGAGTCCATCAGGGGCACGGGATGTCGGTGGTTCTTGAGGGAGAGATCGGCGTCGGCTTCCTGCCAATCTTCATCCAGCAAATATCCAAATCGCAGGTCCTTGATTCCCGCGCTTCGCTTGTTGCCGATGGCGCCGAGTCCCCAGGTCACGGGATTGGGAATGGTGTTAAGGATGAGGCTGGTGACGTGGCCCAGCTTTTCCCAATCGGAACCCAGGTGAGGGACGCCGAGAAAGAAGATTTTTTTCACGAGAGGCACCCATTTGGCCTTTTCTTGGGAACCGTAATGGCAGGCGCTTCGAATCACCAGGCCCCCCATGCTGTGCCCGATCAAGAGGACCTCGCGAATCTCGGGATGCCCGCCGAGGATTTGCTCGATTTTTTCGGAAAAAAGTCGGCCGTTGGTCGAGATGTGCAGCCCGGAATTGTAGCGAAGGAAAAGCGGGCAGTATCCGAGGTCGCGTTGCAATAAGGCGCCGTAACTATGGCTAGGTTCTTCGTCGTAGCGCCAGGTTTCCTCGGAATCGCAAAGTCCATGGACGAGGATGCAGAGCTTGTCTCCGCGAACCTCTCCCGAAAGGGACATGGGTATGGCCCAAGAACTATCTCGGGCCGCCAAGGTGTCGCCGATCAGGCCGTTGAGCAGGGCTTGCCAGCGGGGTTTCTTTTCGGGGATCAAACCTGTCGATTCCCAGAGGGTTTTGGCGCTCCAATCCATAGCCATGGTTCAAGCATAGGCGTTGTCGCCGGCATTTTGTCAATGCTAGGTTTGATCCTTGGTTTTAGTCGGTCAGGCTCTCGAATCGAATGGTAAATTTTGGCGAATCCATATTAAGATCCGCGACGGAAATGTGGTTTGTTTCATCGGAAATCACCGAAAGCGATGGGGTGAAATATGAAAAAAAGTCAGCTTGGCCTTCTCTTGTTCCTGGTCTTGGCTTCGGCGGGGCTTAGGGCCGAAACCGGCGCCGCGATCTCGGGTGTCTATGGCGAGCTGACGGTGGGCGTGGATCCGCAAAACCAGTCGCTGAGCGGCTACTATCAAAACGGCACTGGATCCAACGGAAGCGGCGGGTCCCAGTTCAGCTGCCTATTTTACCTGGTGGGAAAAAAGCAAGGCGCCGCTTATGCCATCCAAACTTGGTTTCCTGGGGATGGTAAAAAGGAAGTCATCGCGGGAGAGCTTCGGTTCATCTCCGCCGCCGGCGCCGAACCGGCCTCCGTCCAATTGAAGTTGAAACAAGAACCCGGTGGATGTGGCATGGTCGATCCCGACTTGGCCAGCACGGAGGGAAGCCGTCTGATTCAAGACGCCGCCGGCCAGTGGAAGTCGGTGCGGGTTGTCTCGGCTAAGCGCGCGCATTTCTTCGAAAGCCCTGACGCCATCGCGCCTCGGAAAACCTATGTCGTGCAAGGCGACGCGCTTCGGGTTTGGGATCAAAAGCCGGGGTGGGTTCAGGCGGACTTCGAGGGGAAAAATAAAGGGTGGGTGAAGGAAACGGATTTATTTCCGGCCATGCCTTGATTATCTCCATTAGTCCTCGGGGAATCCTGTGTTTTGGCTTTATGTACAAGGTGATTTCGTCGGGTCGATTCCGAGTAAAAAGCAAAGTTCCTTGAAATTAAATGAAATTTGCCATTGTATGAGAGTCCCATGGCAAAAACGCAATCCATCACCTCCGCGAGCAGCGCGGAATATTTCTCCAAAAACCTCCAGCAGGTGGGCTTTTCCTCGTATACGAAGGCCGCCTTGACCACCATCAAGGAGGCCGTTGACAACTCTCTGGACGCCTGTGAAGACGCCGGCATTCTCCCAGAAGTCTTCGTTACCATCGAAAAAGTGGGGGAGGGCACGGCCAAGAACGCCGAGAGCATTCGCATTCGGGTGGAAGACAACGGCCCGGGTCTCGAAGCCGAGGATGTGGTGAAAGTTTTCGGCGAGTATTTGGCGAGTTCGAAGTTCGGGCGTGGCCGCTGCAGCCGCGGCCAGCAGGGCATCGGTATCTCGGCCGTCACCACTTGGGCCCAGCTCACCAACGCCCGCGGCGCCACCGTCACCACCAAGACGGCCAAGATGCGCAAGGCCGTGCAATGCGTCGTCGAAGTCGACATCAAGCACAACAAGGGAACTTTCAAGTCCCGAGAAAATATCGACTGGAACAAGCCCCACGGTTTGGCCTGCGAATTCGTGATCGATGCCCGTATCCAGCTCAACGGCGAGGGTGGCTTGCTCGCCTATCTGAACGGCACGACGCTGGTGAATCCCCACCTGACCTTGCGCTATAAGATCTTGGATCAAGAAGAGGTCGTCATTCCTCGGGTCACCGATGAGATCCCCGAGATTCCGGACGCCACGGACCCGCATCCGCATACGATGAAATTGGGCGAGTTCATCGCGCACTCACATCTCTTCGGCCGCGTCTCCATCGGGGCCTGGCTGAAGAAGGGCTTTTCGCGGGTTTCCGACGGCGTCTTGGCCGAGATGAAGAAAGACGGCGTCTCGCAATCTCTCTTGGACATGAGCGTGGACAAGGCCACCGACGAGCATTTCAAGAAAGTCTTCAGCGCCCTGCAGAAGGCGAAGCTGATGGCGCCTTCCACCACCAGCGTCCTGAGCATCGGCGAGTCGGCGCTGGCGAAGAGCATTCAAAGGGTAGGGCAGGTGGATTTTTTTTCGGTAGTCTCGCGCAAGCCCGCCATCTGCGACTTCAAGCCGGTGCTGGTCGAGACCGCCATCGCGCGATTGCTCGACCGCAAATCCGAGGACGATCCCATCACGCTCCTGCGTTTCGCCAACCGGGTGCCGCTGCAGTTCGACAAGTCGGCTTGCGCCATGACCCAGGCCGCGGAGTCGGTCAATTGGCGCGCCTATGGCCTCAACCAGCCCAAGGACAGCCTGCCCCTGGGGCCCTACATCATGGCGATCAGCGTGGTTTCGCCTTTCATCAAGTTCAAGAACGCCTCCAAGGAGACGGTCGACGCCAGCGACGAGCTGGTCGAGGAAATACGCCGCACTCTTATTCAAGCGGGCCAACGTCTTTCCAAATACATCCGGCGCGAGACCAAGGAAGCCGACCTCGAAAAGAAAAGGCAGCATATCGAGATGTTCGCGCCCATTTTAGTCGACGGCGCCTGCCGCATCACGAAGTCCCCGCAAAGTCGCCGCGTGAAAGCGCTGGAGGGCTTAGCCAAGCTATTGGGCCGCGACGCCGCCCTGGCCGAACAAGAGCTGGCGGTGGCGATCGAGCACGCCGAGGAAGCCGTCATGAGAATGGGGCAGGTTTCCGGCATTCTGCCCGCCGCCGAGGCCGCGGAAACGCCGGTCGAGACGGCGAAGCCCACCAAGAAGGCCGCGAAGAAAAAGGCCGGTCCCAAGAAACCATCGAAGGAGAAGAAGAAATAAATGGCTACCGATGTCGACGTCAAAAAACTTTCGATAGATCTTTGCGAGCGTCTCTTGCGCGACTTGGAAAAGGCGAAGCGCCCCGTATTGGAGGCCACCAAGTGCTCGCTGGACAACGCCCATTACAACCCCAAGGTGGGTTACCTGACTCCCGGCGACAAGCGGGTCCAGACCGAGCTGAACGTCAGCTCGGTGCAAAAGATGTCTCGGACCATCTTCATGCTCGAGTTGATCCTGCGAAACTTGGACGTGGGTTCCACCAATACGAAGCGCGAACTTTACTATATTTCGAAGGGCGAAATTAAGCACGATCCGGCGCTGAAGCCCCTGGATTTCGCCGACCAGGACGAGAGCGACTCCATCATCGATTTCATCGGCGAGATGATGGAGTGCTACCGCGAGGATCTCAACTGCTTCGCCAACGACCGCGGCGGGCAGACCTACAGCCAGCAATTGGTGGTGACCGAGACCATGCCCGACGGCGGAAAAGCGACGATCGACCTGTCGACGCTGGGCACTTCTCCCTTCCAGCCGAAGAACCGCCCGCAGAGCCTCAAGCTGAAGGCGAAGAAGAAGATCGATTTCTGCCTCATCGTCGAATCGGAAGGCACGGCGAACACGCTGGTCAACAGCGGCTTCACCAAGCGCCACCCCGTGATCCTGCTGGGCGCCCAGGGCGTTCCCTCCAACGGCGTGCGCGGTTGGACCAAGCTGATCCAAGACGAGTTGAGGATTCCCTGCTATTTCTTCGGCGATTTGGACGCCTACACCATGCAGAACATCTTCCGCACGCTGAAGGCGGGCTCGGCGGCGAGCTTGATCCGCAATTCGGATTTCAGCGCGCCCGAGGTGAAGTTCCTCGGCGTCCTGCCCGAGGATATCAAGAAGTACGACCTTCCCGACTATGGCGTGAAGGAGAACGACGCGACGGAATCGCGCGCTTTGAAAAAGGCGCGAGATGCCCTGGCGAACGACCCTTTCTTCAAGGATAAAAAGAACAAGGGGCTTGCGGATATTTTACGTTGGCTCATCCAGAACAAGCGTCGTTGCGAGCAGCAGGCTTTTTTTTCGGTAAATCCCCGCGATCCGCTGATGCCGGAGAAGATCATTATCGAGAAGATCAAGAACGGGAAGTACGTCTAGGGCGTGCATCCTGGTGATTTGGACTCGCTAGAAATATCGTAAAATTTACGGTTTAATTTACCTTAAAATTCACTCCCTTTAGAAAAAAATCAAAAAACCTCAAGAAATTCATGCCATTCGATCTGGCATTGGCCTTGCTTTGTCCTGTTTAAGGTTGGCCTCGGAATTTGAGAAGGTCGCGATGGAAGGCCGGGTGGACCAATCGTGTGGATTGGCAGCCTTCGGGCATCGTGTGCTTCAAATAAAGGAAAGTAGGTAAGTGTGAAAAATCAAAATAGGATCTTGGGTGGATTGGCGCTTGTTCTCC
>JAIOPF010000141.1 GCA_021414045.1 Deltaproteobacteria bacterium
AATACCTGCAGAAGCTGGATGATTATGAGTACCAAAAGCGCGTGGGCTACCCCTTGGAATTTCTCTCCGGCGTTCTGACCGCGGAGACCGACAGCAAGCGCGGGTCCGATGACGACATCGACTACTTGATGATTAAGAAGCCCACGGTCGACGAGGAACAGAAAGACGTCCAGGCCTTCCTCAACGAGATCGCGCGCCTCTGCGCCACCGGCGAATGCGGGTCGGTGCAGGACGCGATGACTCAACTCCGCTCCGAACCGCGCTATTACATGCTTTATTACTTTTTGGATAACACCGGCCGCGGCAAGGATACGCTGGCTTACATCAAGACCATGGCGAACCCCACTCTCACCGACCAACAAATGTCCGGGGAAAGCTTGCGGCTGGCGGAGAAACTGCTGGGTCGGGACGACTTCAATTACTCGATGAACGTCGCGGCCCCTTTGATGCGCGACCCTTACGTCGGCAAACAGGCCAAATCCTTGGTGAAGGACCGAATTCCGGACGAGGCGAAGTGGTACTACCGCAAACAGGCGATTTGGAAGGCCGTCAAAGACATTTTGATTGTCCCCGCGATCGTCGAAGGCCGGTACAAAGACGCCGCGATCAGCGCCATCATCACGATCTGCAGCTTCGGCGTGGGCCGCATCGCCAGCGCCGGCGCGAAGATGGCATGGGCCGGCTTTACCGCGCGCGGCCTGGCAGAAGGCGGGTGGCTGGCACGGCTGGCCGTCAGTTCTCCGCGTCTTTTCTGGGCGGTGAGGGCGGCCCGCGTGGTGACCATCGCCGCTGCCGACAACGCCGGCTTCACGGTGGGCGGAATGATGGGAGAATCCGTCGTCACTGGTAAGAATCAATTCGGTTGGGCCCGCTTCAAGCATGAAATGCTGCTAGGCATGCTTCCGTTTGGCTTGGTTCATATGTCCGGAAAAGCCATGGGAGCGATCACCAAACAGGCCGAACACATCCCCTGGATGAAAGTCGCCACCGAAGCCGAAGCGGCCGTGCTGAAGCAGGAAGGGAAGGCCGCGGTCACGCGTGGCTGGCGCGCGGCGCTATGGGGCGGACAACGCATGATGAATGCGAGCGCCTTCACGATAGGCGGAGTCCTCAATAAAAAATTGGGTTGGGCGGAAGACGATGGCGCTTCGCTCGCCATGATGTTTTTGCAGAATATCGCGACCGACCTGCAAATGACGGCCGCGCACGCCGGAGTGAATCGCATGACCGGCGGGAAACTCGAAAAGCTCGATCAAAAATGGGAGCGCGAGTGGAATGTATTTCCCGCGCTCGCCAAGCTGAAGGTCGATCCGAAACACCCAGCGGGAAAAGCGATGGCTGAATTTGTGGGGCATTACGCCGATATTCTGGGCGCGAAACGGGGGAAACCGCTCAGTTCCAATGAATTGCTCAAGGAGATCACCAAGCTCAACGCACCCGTCGAGGCCTGGCTGAAAAAACAAGGGCTGAACGGCAACAGTTATGAGGCGGCTCGCCTGCACCTGTTTCGCGTCGTTTCCGAAAAAGGCTGGAGCGCCGACACCATCACTGAATATACCAAGGCCTTGCCTGATCCCCTCCTGCTCGATCACGCCGTGGATTCGATCTTCAAGGGCGAGAAGGGTCAAGCGGACCGGGACGCCGTCAAGGGCCTGTTGGCGGCTTGGGCCTTGGCCGAGGCCGGTTCTCCCAAGGAATTCGCCGACCGGGTGAAGAACTTCGCGGACATGGCTCCGGATATCGGAGATACGCTGCGCGCCACGGTCAATGAAATCCTCGGACCCAAGGCGAGCCAGACGCCGGTGGGCAGGCGCCTGATGCAACAACTGTTCTTGCGGGCGATGTCCGTCGCCGACCATCCCGAGGAATTGCCGGCCATCATGCGCTCGATCAGCGACATGGCTCCGAGGCTGCGCTCGCGGATGGACCAGCTCCTCGCCGCCAGCGGCCTTTCCGGACGAGAGGCCTCCCTGGCGATGACGGAATGGGTGTTGAGTAATGGCCACGGCCCGGTAAGCTTGGATCACTTGTTGACCCAGGCGAAACAGGGCGAGGTCGTATTCGTCCTGGAAAACGGCAAAATCAGCATCGCCGACGTCGCCCCGGCGAATCAACCCGCGAGAAAAACCGCCGTGGCCCAGGGTCTAGCCGCTTGGGAAAAGAAAAAGACCGTCAACGAAGCGGTGGAGCTGTCCCAGGAATTCGGCTTGGACCAGAGCCTCTACTCCAAGGCGAATCGCGAGCGTTACGAGGCGATGCTGCAACAAGCCGAGCAGCAAGGGAACGTTCCCTTGGAAGTCGTCCGGGATCTTTTCGGAAAAATCCGTTCCCGCGTCGAGAAGCATGTCGATCCCATGCATCAGGACGGGGTGCTGCGCGGACTTTATCTGGATATCTTGTCCGGAAAAGTCGGCAAGAAGGAACTCCTCCATCTCATCGACGGGCTCAACAAGGGCGAAATCACCCTTGAGGTTTCCGATTTCGGCAATTACGTCCTCGTCCCCAAAAGTAAGGCAGCCGAGCAGCCGGCCATCGACGTCGGCGTTCAAGACAATGCCGGGGATAAGACCCAGGTGAAGCCGCGTCCGAAACCCCAAGATCCCCAGATGCAGACCAAGCCGGTCGACGTCGCGACACCGGACACACCGAAGGTCGAACCAGCGACGGGCGCCACGATTCCCACGGCAGTGAAACCGATCGATGCCGGCGACCATAAGCGAATGCTCGCCTCGCGACTCGAGGCTTTGAAAAAGCTCAACGCCGAGATCCAGAATTTAACGGATATGGCGCGAAGCGGTAAAATAAAGCCGCAAGACGTCCCGGATGCCCTGCAAAAATTAAAGGATCAAAAGAATAAGATCGTCGAGGAACTCAATGTCTTGGTCGCCCAGGGGTCCTTGGAAGCTAAGGATCTTCCGGCGGATTCCCATGATATGAAAGTGGGCGATGTCGTCATCATGCGCGACGGAAAAGGTATCGGCATTGTCACCCGGATCGACGACCGCGGGGTGCATATCGAGGGTCATGGAGAAATGGCGAGCATCCTAACGCCCCATGATCAGTGGTCGAAACAACTCTACAAACTCTTGAGGCCCGCGGAGCCCGCTGCGGTACCCGAAACCCATCCCACCGAGGAATGGGGCCATCAAACCTTAGCGGATGCCTCGTCGCGCGGGAAAGACAAAGTTGGAGCGAAGGATCCAGTGGCTCACGCCCTCATTCCCATGAACGGCCGGGACGCCGCCGAGTCTTCGCGTTTTGCGAACGATTTTAAGGTCTATCAAAATCAAGTCACGCAGCATCCCGCGGATCAACTGCCGGTCAAGTTGCGGGATAGGCTCCGAGATTTCATCAAGACGTCGGCCGCGGACGGAAATGAGCACCGCATCTTTGCCGTGGAATTTGCCGATGGCACCGTGGTGATCTCCGAGGGCGTCACCGCGGGAAGTCCTTTTAACGTTAAAAATGATGCAGGCACGAGGCGTGCGCTACAGACCATCCTCGACTCCGTTGGGGAGAATGCGAAACGCGGCAATTCGCCGGTGAAGGTTTACGACTATCACAGCCATCCTCAGAGGGGAAAACTACACCCCGATGGGAGACTTTTTACCGAGACCAACACCACGGATTGCCGGAGTTGGGATGCCGCCGCCGCGTTCTTTCGCGGAAAATTCCAAGGGATGGGCATCAAGGGGAACGTCGTTCTCGAGGGCGGCGCCATGCCCGTAAAACTTACGGAAGGCAGCACGGCACCCACCCAGGATCTTCCCTACATTGCCACCTACCGAAATGAAGTAGCAACGAGCGAGGCGCTTCGTTTTGACAACCGCAACGCCAAGAAATTCCGGGACGAGTACCATCTGGGAAACAGCCTCGTCTCCGACCCGCGGGTGGCGGCCCACCATGCGACGATCTACGAAACATCGTCGCGTGACAATATCGTCATCGAGGATAATGCCGATCCGAAGGTGCAAACCTGGTTTCGCGATCCCAAAAGCGACGATTGGGCTCAAATTCCCGCGGGCAAGGAATATAAGATGGAGGCGGGGAAGTCCTTGGAACTCCGGGTCGGAACATCTTTGGAGGATGCAGTCGCGCTTCATTTGGATTCCGAGAAGGGAAAATCGCCCGTCCTATCCGTATTGAAGGGCTCCGGTTCGGCGACCTCGCCAACGACCTCCGTGGGACCGACGAATCCGCGGCTTTCGAACGACCAAGACGATGGGACGCAGCGGGGCAAAAAAATCGGTAAGCCCAAGGAAGAATCCCGTCCGGAAACTCCATTGCCCCAAGACGCGACCAAGCGTTCCGGGAAGGGCAGGACTCCGATTCCCACAGTGGCTCCTATTTCAAGCCAAGAGGTGCCGATGGCCGCGCGTGGCGAAGGCGCGGACGGTGTCCCGGATCGGATTTCCGGATCCGGAGGCGGAACTCGGAGCCAAGATCCCACGAAAGTAGGAGCTGCGGATGCTTCCGTCGCCACCGCCACCGATCGCGATGCACCGCGCGCGGCATTCTTCCTGACGAACGATGGTCTCGACAGCCTAAGCGTTGCCCATGGACAGGCATCGCCGGTGGTCTGGAGCAGCCACGATGCGGGCATCCCGGGCAAGGCTTGGAAGGTTGAAATCAAACCGCTTGGGGACGGCGAGTTTTCCCTGCTCCCAATCAACGGAGATATCGCCGTCAAGGCGGGAAATTCCTGGGCCCCTGCCTCCAGGAGCGGCACCACGCTGGAAGACGGCATGCATCTCCGCTTCGGCGACGTCGAGATCATTTACCGCAAGCCGAACTCGGATGCGGCCCGCGATCTCGCGACCGGTAGCCGTCAAGCGGACGAAAATCTCGCCGGAAATTTGCTGGATTACTATTCCGGCGCTCATGAGCAGGCTACCTTAGCCGTATTTGCGGCACGAAAAGACTCCTGGGGCGAGCAAGCGCGATATTTCCAAGAGGGCATGAAGGAATTGACGACTAAGCTGGCTGAATATCGTCAGCTCGAAACCGAATATCGCAAAGCGCCGACCGTGGAGCAACGCAAGGCCCTCAACGAAAAGTGGGCCGAAGTCGAATC
>JAIOPF010000142.1 GCA_021414045.1 Deltaproteobacteria bacterium
CTCTCGAAAAGCCGTTCCGAGTGGGTGGCCCCCAATTTGCGAACGGCCGGTTTGTTTAGGGGTTAGGATTTTAAAATTTTTTCAGCAGCCTTCAATGCTTTTTCGGCCCGCTCGATTTCTTTGCGCACTTGCTTTCTCGCCGTGCCCCCGGTGGAAGAGCGACGGTCGACCGAGTGGCGGTCATCCAGCCAGGCAAAGACGTCCTTTTGGAAATGGGCGTCAAAGCGGCGTAACTCATCGATCTTTAGGTCCTTTAATTCAATCCCTTTTTCTTGGCAATAGGCCACCACTTCGCCAACCACGCGGTGGGCTTGGCGGAAAGGGACGCCGTTCATCGCGAGGTAATCGGCCAAGTCGGTGGCTAGGACGAAACCCTCGCCTAGGGCCTTTTTCATCGTCGCTTCGTTGAAGCGGGTCTTTTCAATCATCGGGGCGGCCAGGCGGAGGCAATCGAGGACCGTGTCAACAGCGTCGAAGAGGGGTTCTTTGTCTTCCTGCATGTCCTTGTTGTAGGCCAGCGGAAGCCCCTTCATCAGGGTCAATAAGGTCGTCAAGGATCCGTAAACACGGCCCGTTTTGCCGCGAATCAGCTCGAGGACGTCGGGATTGACCTTCTGGGGCATCATCGAAGAGCCTGTGCAGTAGCCCTCCGGAAGGCGGATGAACTGGAACTCTTGCGTGGACCAGAGGATCCATTCTTCGGCCAGGCGAGAGAGATGCATCATGATCATCGAAAAGTTGGAGAGGGTTTCGATGACGAAGTCCCGGTCGCTCACCGCATCGAGGCTGTTGCGGGCCACGCTGGGGCAGGGAGTCGAGCAGTCGGCGTAGGTCGCGCTCGGTCATCTCGTAATAGGCCAGGAGGTAGTGAGCCAGCGAGATGGGCTGGGCCCTCTGTAAATGGGTGTAGCCGGGCAGAAGGACGTCGACGTTTTTCTTGGCCTGATTGACCAGGGCTCTTTGCACGCCCAGGAGGGCCGCGACGACTTCGCCGATTTTATCCCGACAATAGAGACGCAGGTCGGTGGCCACCTGATCGTTGCGGGAACGGGCGCTGTGCAGCTTTCCCCCGGCCGGGCCTATCATCTCGGTCAGCTTGGATTCGATGTTCAAATGGACATCTTCCTTGGCAAGTTCCCAACGGAAGCGCCCGGACTCGATGAGCTTGTAGATTTTCTTGAGGCCCGAGACGATCTTGCCAGCTTCCGAGTCCTTGATGATACCTTGCTTGGCCAGCATCCGGGCATGGGCGATGCTGCCGGCGATGTCGTAGAAATGCAGGCGGTGGTCGAAGGAGACCGAGGCGTTGAAGGCGTCGACTTCGGCCAGAGATTCGGCCTTAAAACGGCCCCCCCAGAGTTTTTTGTTCTTCATAATATAACACCTGGCTTAAAGGTTGCCCTCCCCGCTGTCAAGAATTAGGGAAAAAGCTCTTGACACTACCCGGGGGGCTCAAGATAATCGTTGGTAGAATATTGAAAGACAGATACTCGGTTAGTTTAATCCCCGACCAGCCTACTGTCTTAAGGCAATTCCCCAATTCTCAACGAGGATATTAAGCAGCATCCCGCGCTTATTGTGAATTTTCTTAAATCCTATTAATCGCCCCGTTGCGGGGCTTCAGAAGTACCCATCGTCTAAATTTATGCCTGACAACAAACATCTCGACAGCAAACCTCGCCGCGGCCCCGGCCGTCGTCATCCCGCCAAGCGCAACGGCGAAAGCCATCAACCGCCCCCCATGATCACCGACAACCCGGGAGAGATTCCGGATGTGGCGGATGAGACCTTTGACGCCCCCACCGAGGGCGGCAATCTCCTCAATCTCAAAGATTTGAAGGAAATGAAAATCAACGACCTGATCAACATGTCGAAGGATTTCGGCGTGGAAAATCCGGCCGGAATGACCCGCCAGGAGTTGATTTTTTCCATTCTGCAGAACCAGACCGAGAAGCGCGGCAT
>JAIOPF010000143.1:0-4908 GCA_021414045.1 Deltaproteobacteria bacterium
TGCACCGACTCGACGAAGATCTGGACGCGACGGTTCTGTTCGCGGCTAGGTTCGTCCTTGTTCGGGACCAGAGGATCGGCTTCGCCGAAGCCCTTCACGATGCCGATGCGGCTTGGGTCAATGCCCTGCCCTTCCAGATAAGTCGCCGCCGATTGCGCACGTCGCTGCGACAGCTTCAGGTTGTAAGGCACCGTGCCCAGATCGCAGGTATAACCGTCGATCCGAACCTTCGCGATCTCAGGATGCGCCTTCATGAAACCCGCGATCTTATCCAAGGTCGGCTTGCTGATGTCCCGGATCGTCGACTTGTCGAAGTCGAAGTAGATCTTGTCCTGGGCCGTCAACTCGTCGCCCACGTTCACTTCCGAGATCGCCGGAGGGGGTACCGTCGTCTCCGCCAAGGGACGCTTCGTATAGGTATAACCCACGAAGGCTCGGAAATCCGGGCTGCCGATTCCGTTCGACAGGCCGAAACCGCCGCCCACGTTGATATCGTTGTTGTGCGCCCAGGTGTAACGGAACCCGACTCGCGCTTCCGCGGGCGTCGTCCGACGCGTGAAGAAATTGCTCGTCACCGTCGCCATCTGAGCTTCGCCGATCAACATCAACTTGTCCTTCAAGATATCGATGCTGATGCCCAAACCCATCAACAATTGGTCGTTCAGCTCGTTGCCGCCCACGTCGAAGACGCGATCACGGGCCAAATAGCCGACGTTAAGCGCGATGCTCACTCGGTCCTTGATGCGACCGTCGATCACCACCTTCGCGCCGCCCGAAAAGCTGCCGTTGCCCAAGAAATCGCTGGCTCCCGACGAGGTCGGGAAGGTGATGAAAGGAACGATGGAAATACCCACGTGGTGTTTCTCGCGGTCTAGCAGCCGAAACTTCAGGACCAGCTCTACGTCGCCGATGTCGAAATTATTCTCGTTGCCCACTCCGGGAATCGAAGTGCGGATCCCTTCCCAAAAGTACACGGGGATCACCATACCGACTTCCATCCAATCGAAGGCCGCATAGGATCCGACAATATTCCCCGTCAAGAGATGGTCCACGATTCCCGCTGTCCGCGTGAAGCTCGTATTCCCGAACTCGTAGGGGTTGTGGGCGTAATCCAAATAAAAGCCCACGTGGAAGTTCCGCTGCAGCATCGTCGGTGACCCATACACCGTGAAATACTCCGAATCGTCCACCGTCGGCTCAAAACTGTTCACGCTGAACGACGTCGTCAGGGCTTTCGCTCCGGAAGCATAACTCAGCAAGGCGAAGGCCAGTACCAAGGTCGTCGCTCCCTTGCGGCCCAGGCGCTTCAATCCATAGAACAAAGGCGCCAACAGCAAGGCCACGTATAACCATTTCGCGTTGGCTCCGGCGTCGGGAACCAGGCTCGCCAAGCAACCTCCTTGGGTATTGCCAGGCAGAGGCGGCGGAGGCACTCCCGCCACGGTCACCGTTTTCACGTCGGTCACGTCGCCGGTACAACGGGAGTGACAGGTCAAGGTCAGGGTGTAGGCGCCCGCCGCCGTCGCGGTGAAAGTCGGGGTCAGCGTATCGGCTCCGGTCAAGGAGGCGCCCGCGGCTGGGGCCAAGGTCCAAGTAGTCGTGACCACGGCGCCCGTGTCGGCGGGGCTCAAGGTACAAGAAGCTCCCGAGATGGGCGTGGCGACATCCAGGTCGGTCACCTGATCCGCTCCCGCGATCGCGCTCATGGTTTCGACACCGTTCAAGAAAACATAGGCATTGGGTTGTTCTTCGAGGAAGGTCCCATGGTCGATCTCTTCGTTGGCGATCGCGACGATGTCGTCGCAACCTTGGCCGTCGAGATCCACGGCATCAATGCCGCCTCGGTCAATGACGGGGTTGGCTCCCGAATAGGTCAAGGTGGTCGCCGTCACGGCGCGAGCGGCGTTCATCACGAAGACGCCCACATTGCTGTCAACCCTGCCGCCGTCATAGGACAAGGCGACGTCGTCGGCGTCGTCGTTATTGAAAAAGCCCGTGGCCAAGACAAAAGGGCTACCGGTGATGGAGGGATTATAGGCCACGTGAATCCCAGGCGTCTGGAAAGTCCCATCCCCATTCCCCATGTAAAACTGGATACCGTCTTCGTTCCCGGGAGTATTATCCAGGGCCGTCAAGGTCACGACGAAATCCGCATTACCGTCGCCGTCAAAGTCGCCGGCCGCAATCGAAGTGACTCCAGCGGCGTTTTGGCCGGGGAACGAGGCCAAGACATCGACCACTTGCGAGCAGCTGTAACCGCAGCTCCCGTTATTCGAACAGAGCGCGACAACATCCTGATTGGGGCTGCCGGATTGGTCGGAGACCACCACGACCACGTCCTCACCGTTGACGCCATCGAAGTCGGCGACGGCGAGATTCATCACCGGATTGGGACTTGAGTTATCGAAGGGAATCGTCGTGTCGAAATCATCGCCGACCAGGACATCCTGCAGGGAGCTGCCGTTGTTCAACATGATGTTCAATTGATAAAAATCGTTCCGAGAGTCCCCGCCCACCACGGCGGCGTCCAGAGTCCCGTTGCCGTCGCAATCCAGCAAAGCCGCATTGCGCTGACCGTTACTGGCGGAACTTCCGACAATGGCGCCATCGACGGTATTCCAATTCGCAACGCCGGTAGTGGTCGGAACGGCATTCGCCGGACCGAATCCCCCGCCGGGAACGCTGAAAGCGGTCACCATATCGTTGCTGCTGGGGGAAGTGGACTGCTCCGCCGAGGGAAGGGCCAGGTCATCGAAGGCGCCACCGCCGATATTTCCGACGACGATGGACCCCAGTTCCGCCTGAGTCGGAGTGCCTTTGCCGTTCCCATAAACTAACGAGTAATTCGCGGAGGGATTGAATTGATCCACGACTCCACCCGTGCAAGGCCCGATATTTCCGGAATTGATCAATACCGAGACATCCAAAAGATCTCCCGTAGTGCTAGGAAAATAGTTATAAGACCCCGCCGCGCAATCGACGAATCCATCGCCGTTGAAATCCGCGCTTCCCGTGACATTTTTGCAAGCGAGACTCACCCCTGGGCTACAGTTAAAGTCCGCGCTGGAGCAAAGAATGTTCTCAGCCTCGCAGGACGCATTGGAATTCTGAAAGGAAACCGTCTGGGCGTGCAGCCCACGATAGTTATCCAGTGTCAAAAAGCCGGCGACGACTAGTGCGACAAATAGGAAATTCGTTAAATAAACCAATGACTTGCGCATGAACGGCCTCCATGGTTGGGAGTAGGCTAGAGCTTTGAGTATGGGCAATTCTTAAGAGGACCGCGAAAGAAGTCAAAGGAAATCTAGGACTTAAGCTTGATTCCCTTCAAGACGGCGAAAGGGGATCCCTCGACTTCTTCCTGGCAGGAGCAAGTACCCTCATTGAGATTGATCCCGCATTTGGAGCAGAGCCCGAGGCAAGACTCTTTGCAGACGAAGCGGATCGGCATCGCGAGCAGGATCTCTTCGGCCACGACTTCTCCCAAATCGATCTGTTCGTGATGGTAAAAGCTGAATTCCAGGTCATCGGCGCTGAGCTCGATTTCTTCTTCCTCGCTGATCATCTCGTCCTTGGGCGAGGGGAAATAAGGCGCGAGATTGCGCACCAAGGGCACATCGAGGGTCGAATCGTAGTCCGCGCCGCAGCGGGCGCAGGTCGTGTGCATCTCGATCTTCACGTCTCCGGAAAGCGAGACGTTTTGCATCGTCTTCAGCAGGTCGATATTTCCGGAGGCCGGCGCGTCGGGACGGACGAGTTTGGATAAGCGGGAATGCAGCAAATTACGGAACCAGGGCGTCTCCTGGTCGAAGGAAACGCTTTGGCCGCTTTCGGGGATGGAGAGGACGTTGATTTTCATGGTGCAGGAGCCTAGGACAAAGCCGGCGGACTGGCAAGGGGCGCTTGGATCAGGGAGCTTGCCTCGGATTCCTCCCATACTATAAGGTGCCCCACGATGGCCCGCCCCTCCTCCAAAATTTCCCGGATGCGTTTTATCAAGGTCTATTGGGTGACCTTCGTGATCTTGCTCCGATATTCCCAGTTGGCCCTGTTCAGCCGCTTTCTCGGGGAGGCGCGGATGGAGAGCCGTCGTGAGCGGACCCATCTCAAGACGGCCCAACAGATCAAGAAGAACATTCTCGAACTCAAGGGCCTCTTCATCAAGGTCGGTCAGATGATCAGCATCATGACCCATTTTCTACCCAAAGCCTTCACCGAGGAACTCGAAGGCCTGCAAGATTCCGTCCCTCCCGCCCCCTACGCCGAGATCGAGCGCCGCTTCATCGAGGAATTCGACCGAAGCCCGGAGGATTATTTCGCTCGCTTCGAGAAGGAACCCATCGCCAGCGCTTCCTTGGGACAGGTCCACATCGCCTGGTCGGCCACGGGACAAAAACTGGCGGTGAAAGTCCAATACCCGGACATCGAGGAGATCGTCCGCATCGACCTCAAGACCCTCAAGCGCATCTTCGGCCTGTTGCATATCCTCTTTCCCCAATATGGACTGAAGAAGACCTATGTCGAAGTTCGCGAAGTCGTCTTGGACGAATTGGACTTCAAGAAAGAAGGCGAGAATCTCGAGCGCCTCGCGCAGAATTTCGTCGAGGAAAAAGACCTGCGCTTCCCCAAGATCCACTGGGAATTCTCCACCTCGCGGGTCCTGACGCTGGAATTCATGGAAGGCGTCAAGATCAGCAACCTCAAGGCCCTCAAGGAAATGGGGATTAACCCCAGCGACGTGGCGACCAAGATCATCCACGCCTACTGCAAGCAGATCTTCCTTGACGGCATTTATCACGCGGACCCGCATCCCGGAAATTTCCTCGTCCAGGCGGTGGAGGAAGAGTTCGAAGTCACCCTCGAAGCCGAGGATGAAGGTTCCGGCGAGGAACCGAAGACTTATCTCGA
>JAIOPF010000143.1:4918-13044 GCA_021414045.1 Deltaproteobacteria bacterium
GCGCATCGTCCCGATGATCATCCTGATGGACTTCGGCGCGGTGGCCCGCATCTCCGACCCCATGCGCAAGGGCATCGGCCGGTTCTTTGAAGGCATCATCAAGCGCGACAACCAAGTCATCAGCCAGGCGATGAAGGACATGGGATTCATCGCCAAGACCCACGACGAGGAGGTCTTCGACAAGATCGTCGAGTTTTTCTACGAGCGATTGAAAGACATCAAGATCGAGGAATTAAAGAACTTCCAGCTGAACCAGATGAACCGTCTGGAAGACCTGCTGGAATTCCGCAAGCTCAACATCTCGATCAAGGACCTGCTCAACACCTTCAACGTCCCGAAGGACTGGGCCCTCCTCGAACGCGCGCTGATCCTGCTGGTGGGGCTGACCACCCACCTCGACTCCAATCTGAATCCGCTGACGATCATCATCCCTTACGCCGAGACCTTCGTCCTGGGCAAAGACCGCACCTTCGCGAATCTCGTCGTCGACGCCGTGAAGGAAGTCCTACTCAGTTACCTCAAGCTCCCCACGGAACTCGAGCGCACCCTGCGCCTCCTCAACAAGGGGGAGATCGTCCTCAATACGAAGGACGGCCCGGGCAACGCGAGAATCATCGCCGGAGCCCTGCATCGGATCGGCTATATCCTACTGGGCTTGGGCGGGCTGAACCTCGGATACCTCTTGCAAAAACAGGGTATTTCCCATTACGAATGGTCCTACTACGGCGCGGGTTTCTTCGGCTTCTTGCTCGCCGTGAACCTGATCCGCGGAAAATAGATTTTCATTAGAAAGGGCTCCATGGATCCGAAACCCGTCTCCGCCTCCTCCGCCGAATTCACGCATCTGGTCCTCCCCAGCGACACGAACGCGCTGGGCACCATCTTCGGCGGTCGCATCATGGAATGGATCGACATCGGAGCGGCCATCGTCTCCGAACGGCATTGCCGAAAAGTCGCCGTCACCGCCAGCATGGATGCGCTGAATTTCATCTCGCCGATCAAGTTGGGCGACATCGTCATCCTCAAGGCCGCCTGTAATTTCACGCACAAGACCTCCATGGAAATCGGCGTTCGCATCGAAGCCGAGAACCCTTTCACCGGCGAACGGCGCCATACGGCCAGCGCCTACCTCACCTTCGTCGCCTTGGACGACGTGGGCCGGCCCGCGCCGGTGCCCCCGGTGAACCCCGAAACTCCCGAGGAAAAACGTCGATTTCAGGAAGGCCAAAGCCGCCGGGAAGAGCGTATCAAATGGAAATCCCGGCTAAAGCCCAAACCTACGGAATAATTGCGGAATGACCGAACAAGACGAAAAAAACATGCGCCGAGTGGCTTTCTTCGTGCTGCTCTCCCTGTTTTTGCACGCCCTCTTGGGAGGTTTTTTCTATCGTATCCAAGAAAAACTTCGAGCCGCCGCCCTCCCTCCTCCGCCGAAACAAGAAGTCGTTTGGGTGACTCCCCAAGACCAGCCCCCCGCGCCCCCCGTCGTTTCCGGGGCGGGCCTCCAGCTCGCGGACATCGCCAAACCTAAGGTCGAGAAAGTCCCCGAAAAAGTCGCCTTCGCGAGCAAATACAATTCCAGCGTGAAGGAAGAAAAAGTCGCGACCAAAATCCCGAAGAACGCGCGCCTCGACAGCGAGACCGCCGAGGACGGCCACAAAGGCGACAATGCCGTGGAACCGGCCCCCCCGGAAAAGACCCCGAAGAAAGTCGCAATGAAGGAGAGGGAAGCTCCCAAGGAAGAAGCCCCTCCCCTGGAGGAAAAGCCCCCCGAAGAAGCCCCGAAAAAAGAAGTGTCGCTGGAGGACCTCTCCCTCAAACCGGCCGACTTCAAGGACTATCTCCCCAAGGAAAAGCCGGACAAGGACAAAAAAGACAAGAAAGTCGCGATGCGGGAACCTTCAAGCAAGGGCGAGCCTTTCGTCTCACCCATGCGCGGCCGCCCGGGTACGCCGGGCGAACCCGACAGCTTCGCCCATGACTTCTTTCCCAACATCAAGATCGGGGACAAGACCTACCTCAATACGGCGGCCTTCCCCGACGTCCAATACTTCACCCAGCTGAAGCGCATCTTCCGAATGCGGTTCAATCCCACGCCCTCGTTACGGAGCCATTTCGCCGGCAACCGCGTCGTCGTCGGCAACGTCACCGTCTCGATGGCGGTCAGCGTCACCTCCGACGGACGATTAAAGGAATTGTTCGTGGTGAAATCTTCCGGGATCCCCGGCTACGACGAGGAAGCGCTACGCACCATTCGCGAATCCGCGCCCTTCTCGGCGCCTCCGGCGAAAGTCGTCGATAAAGACGGCGTCCTGAGGATGAACTGGAATTTCGTGACTTACCTTTAGATTATTTCGCGGAAGTGTCGCCCAGACAGGGCTTTTCGGCGGCGGAGTCCGCGGCATCGCGAGCGAGCTGATTCATGTTCGGACCCGGCGGAATCTTGGCGATGACACAGGCTTTGCCGGGGACGATTTTCGCCACCGCCAGATAGGAAGTCTTCACGTCGGGCTTCTCCGAATTCTCTGAAACGTTGACGCGGACGATGAGCGCCTTAGGTACGATCTTGGCGCCTGATTTTTCGACCCGCCATTCGGCCTTGTCGCCCAAATACGAAAAGCCCCCCGCGATGGTCGACCAATATTCGAGGGGGTATTCCTTGCCTTGGGGATCCTTGACCGTGATGGATTCACGTAAGTCCCCTTCCAAATGCAAAAGATGATAACCAGCGATACCCGAACAGAGCTGCACCGAGGAATCGCTCTCTTTGCTTCCTTCGAGATACTTGCAACTTTTGGGAACGAGGTCGGTATAGACGCTTTGCAAGGTCTCCGCCCGAGAAAGGTTCGGCAAGCACAGGAAACCCGCTCCGACGAGGGATAGGCGCAGAGAAAATTTAATTCTTCTTGGGAACATAGACAAATTTGGGCTCCTTCGCGGCCTTCACTTCGTCCAAGCGACGAACCTTGGGGATGTGGGGCGCCGCCTTGACCACTTCCGGTTCTTCGCGACATTCGCGGGCGATCTCTTTCATGGCCTTGACGAAACGCTCCAGGGTTTGCAGGCTTTCGGTCTCGGTGGTTTCGACCATGAGGGCCCCCGCCACGACCAAGGGAAAATAAATCGTCGGAGGGTGGTAGCCATAATCCATCATGCGCTTGGCGATGTCGGCGGTGGTTACGCCGAATTTCTTCTGGATCTTGTCGGAAAAGACGCATTCGTGCATGCAGATCTGGGGATAGCTCAGCTGAAAATCCCCCTCGAGGCTTTTCCGGATGTAATTGGCATTGAGCACCGCACGCTGGGAGACCTGCCTCAATCCCTCGGCGCCCATCTCGCGAATATACGTGTAGGCGCGGACCAGCATCCCGAAATTCCCGAAGAAGGCCTTCACCTTGCCCACCGAATGCGGGCGGTCGAAATCCCAGGCGAAGCGGTCGCCCTTTTTGCCGACCACGGGAATCGGCAGATAGGGCTCGAGAATTTTCTTCACCGAAACGGCGCCCGAACCGGGACCGCCGCCGCCGTGAGGCGTCGTGAAGGTCTTATGCAAATTGAAATGCAACACGTCGACGCCCATATCGCCGACCCGCGCCATCCCCACCAAGGCGTTTTGATTGGCGCCGTCGCAGTAGACCAAGCCCCCCTTGTCGTGGACGATCTTGGCGATTTCGGCGATGTTGGATTCGAAAAGCCCCAAGGTGTTGGGGTTGGTGATCATTCATGATGCCGGCGACTTCTTCATCCATGGCCGCGGCCACCGCTTCGGCGGTGAGAACCCCTTCGGCGCCGGTCTTGAGCGTCACGACCTTGTAGCCGCAGGCGGCGGCGCTCGCGGGATTGGTGCCGTGGGCGCTGTCGGGAATCAGGATCTTGCTGCGCGGGTTGCCCTTGGCGGTGAGATAGGCGCGAATCATCAACAAGCCGGTGAACTCGCCCTGAGCGCCCGCCGCGGGCTGCAGGGTCGTCGCGTCCATGCCGCTGATGACGGCGAGGTAATTTTGCAAATGATACATCAGCTCGAGGGCGCCCTGGATGTCTTCGACGGGGGCCTGGGGGTGCAGCTTGGCGAAGCCGCTCATGCGGGCAACTTCCTCGTTGACCTTGGGATTGTACTTCATCGTGCAAGAGCCGAGCGGATAGAGGCCCGTGTCGATGGAATAATTCCACTGCGAAAGCCGGGTGAAATGCCGAACGACGTCCAACTCGGAGACTTCGGGCAGTAGGGGCTCTTCGTGTCGCAGCAACTCGGCCGAAATTTCCTGGGAAGGCTCGACCATCGGAATTTCTTCTTCCGGCAGCGAATACCCCTGGCGCCCCTTCGTGCCGCGCTCGAAAATCGTCGGCTCGGCGAAGATCATGCCGCGTTTCCCGGGACCGTCACGTTTGGTTTTTTCTAATGACGAGGTCATAATACCTCCCGGAGGGCGCGTATATATTCATCCATCTGAGCCTTGCTGTTCATCTCGGTGGCGCAAACCAAGAGAGAGTTTTCAAGCCCCGGCGCCCAAGAAGAGATATCGATACCGCCCAGGATTTCCTTCTGCCGCAGCTTCGGCAATAGATCGCTCGGACTCTTGGGCAATTTCAGGACGAATTCGTTGAAATGTGGCGCGCTGAAGCGTCGTTCGACGCCGGGGATCTTGAGCAAGCCTTCGCGCAGGTAATGCGCATGGGAGTAATTGATCTGCGCCAATTTCTTCAAGCCCTGAGGCCCGAGCAGCGAGAGATAAATCGTGCTCGCCAGGGCGCAGAGGGCCTGGTTCGTGCAAATATTGCTGGTCGCCTTCTCGCGACGGATGTGCTGCTCGCGGGTCGAGAGGACCAAGACAAAACCGCGCTTGCCTTCGGAGTCGGTGGTCTCGCCCACCAATCGCCCCGGCATCTGTCGGACGAATTCCTTCTTGGTGGCGAAAAGGCCCAAGTAGGGTCCGCCTAAATTGAGAAAATTGCCGAAGGAAGCTCCCTCGCCGACGACGATATCGACGCCTTGGCGGCCCATGGGCTCGAGCATCCCCAAACTGACGGCCTCGCTGAAGCAACCGATCATGATGGCGCCCGAACGTTTGACGGCTTCGGAAATCTTGGCGACCTCCTCGATGACGCCGAAGGCGTTCGGCGATTGCAGGCAACAGGCAGCCACTTCGTCATTCAGCAGGCCTTGCAGGGCTGCTCCGTCGATGCGTCCGTTGGCAGCGAGGGGAATCTCGACGATCTTGCAGTCGATGTTCGACAGGTAGGTCTTCACGACCTGGCGGTAATCGGGATGGATGGATTGCGCCACCAAGACCGTCTTCTTCGCGGGGTCGGTTAGGCGAAGTGCCATGAGAACCGCCTCGGCCAGGGCGGAGGCCCCGTCATAATTGCCGGCGTTCGCGAGATCCATCCCGGTCAGCGAGGCGATCATCGTCTGGTATTCGAAGATGGCCTGCAGGGTGCCCTGGGAAATTTCGGGCTGATAAGGCGTGTAGGAAGTCATGAACTCGCCGCGGCTGGTGATGCTCGAGACCGCGACGGGAATGTAATGATGGTAAGCCCCGCCGCCCAAGAAAGAAGATGCCGAATCGACTCGGGATTCCGAACACCGATCAGCTCGGACATTTTTTGGATTTCTTCGGCGGTATGGGGAAGATAGCGCATTAGGCGCCCTCTTCTTCCTCGATCAATTTTTGATAGGCCTTGGCGTCGAGCAGCTCTTTCACCTCTTGGAGGTTCTTGAGCTTGAGGCGGATCATCCATCCCTCGCCGTAGGGATCTTCGTTGATGATCTCGGGGCTGTCGAGCAAGGGGTCGTTGGTCTCGATCACCGAACCCGTCAGCGGGACGTAGAGGTCGCTGACCGATTTCGTCGACTCGACGACGCCAAAGGTATCGCCCTTGTCGATGGTTTCTTCTTCCTCGGGCAACTCGACGAAAACGATGTCACCCAATTTTTCTTGAGCATAATCGGTGATGCCTACGGTGGCGACGTCGCCTTCGATACGGACCCATTCGTGCTCGGTGGTGTATTTGAGGTCTTCAGGGAAGTTCATAGGGACGCTCGCTCCTGATTTCACTTTTTTTGGCTGATAAAAGGCAGTTTAGTTATTTTGGCTTTCTTCATTTTACCCCTGATGTCAATGAAATTTTCCCCGCTTTCGGCGCCCGACGAGGGCGAAACCAACGCGGTGGCGATCCCCACTTGCAGAGTCGGGCTGAAGGTGCCGCTGCAGGTCTTACCGATAGTTTCCGCGCCCCGCATGACCGCGAAGCCTTCGCGCGGGATCCCGGGCTCTTCCATCACCAAACCCACCAAACGCCGCATGGGGCCTTGCTCTTTGATTTTGACCAGGGCCTCGCGTCCGATGAAATCGCCTTTTTCCAATTTGACCACCCAGGAAAGCCCCGCTTCGAGGGGATTGATTTCGTCGCTCAGCTCGTGGCCGTAGAGCGGGTACCCCATCTCGAGCCTCAAGGTATCCCGCGCGCCCAGGCCGATGGGACGAATCCCGCTATTATCGCCCGCCTTCAGAAAAACCTCCCAGAGGGAAAGCAAATCCTTGCCCGAAAGAAAAACTTCACAGCCTTCCTCGCCGGTATATCCCGTCCGTGCCACCAAGCCTTTGACCCCGCCTAAAGCAGCCTCGACGCACTGGAATCGCTTCAGGGAATCCAACTTAAAACCCAAACGGGCCAAGACCTCGGCGCTCTTCGGCCCTTGCAGGGCGATCATCCCCATTTCGGGACTGCGGTCGTCGAGGGTCACCCTTCCCGACAGATGGCCCTTGAGCCATTCGCGGTCTTTATCGATGTTCGCCGCGTTGACGCAAAGCATGAAACGCTCGGAACCGAGGCGATAGACGATGATATCGTCGACGGCCGTGCCACGATCGTACAAGAGCAGGGAGTATTGCGCCTCCCCGTCCTTCAGGCGTGAAACGTCGTTGGTCGTCAACTTTTGCAAAAAATTTTCGGCATCCGGACCTTCGACATAGAACTCTCCCATGTGGGAAATATCGAAGAGTCCGCAACGTTCTCGGACGGCCTGATGCTCGGCCAGGACCCCCTCATAAGAGACCGGCATCTGCCAGCCCCCGAATTCGACCAGTTTCGCGCCGTGCTGCCGGTGCCAATCGTAGAGGGGAGTTTTTTGGGACATGAAATGCTCCGTAGGACCTATCGCGCTTGTCCCGGAGGGAAGGATGCCCTACAGGCCCGCGCGATCTAAAATTTCGGGCACGAGATCCTCGCGCCCAATCGTCATGATATGGATGCCGTGGCTGATACCCCGCAATTCCCGGATCTGCTGCGCCGCAAAATCGATCCCGACCTGCAGAGGGTCCGAAGCTCCGTTGAACTTTTGGATGATCTCCTCCGGGATCTTGATGCCGGGGACATGGGAATTCAAAAAAGCCGCCTGCTTAGGCCCCTTGACCAAGAGGACCCCGATTAAACTCTTCACTCGATGTTCTTCGCAATAGAGATGGAATTTTTCCACCTGGTCGAGGTCGTAGACCGGCTGCGACTGAAAAAAGGTCGCACCGTACTTCATCTTCTCTTCCATCTTTTGGAAGAAAGCCGTGGAGCCGATATTCTTCGGATCCACCGCCCCCCCCATGAAGAAGTCGGTCTTCCCGGACAAGGCATGGTCATTGTAGCTCAACCCCTGATTCAACTTTTGGACCAAGGCCATCAACTTGACGGAGGTCAGGTCGAAAACCGGCTTCGCTTCCTTTTGATCGCCCTGGGCCACGGAATCTCCCGTCAGTGGAAGAATATTGCGAATTCCTAGGGCGGCGGCGCCCAAGAGATCGGATTGCAAGGCCAAGCGATTTCGGTCCCGACAGGCCAGTTGGTAGATGGGCTCGATTCCCTTTTCGACCAAAGCAACGCTGGCAATGAGCGAAGAGAGTCGCATGATGGCCCTTTGGTTATCGGTGACGTTGATCGCGACGACGCGGTCCTTCACCAAAGAGGCCTTCTCCAAAAAATCCGTCAGGTCCGGCCCCTTGGGAGGAGCGATTTCGGAGGTGACCACGAAGGCACCCGACTCGAGCTGTTGTTGAAGTTTCGACATTAAGATCTTGATATCGATGAAGGTTTAGCTGAGAGACGGGCCGCCTGCAAGGTGTTCCAGAGCAGCATCG
>JAIOPF010000254.1 GCA_021414045.1 Deltaproteobacteria bacterium
CGCCGCCGAGGATGACGATGGCCATGGGTTTGCGCGTTTCCGATCCGGCGCCCAAGCCGAGCGCCGGAGGTATGGCCGCGGCGATGGTGGCGAAGGACGTCATTAGAATCGGCCTCAGCCGTTGCGGGCACGCCGTCATCAGGGCCGTGGTTTTATCCATGCCCTCGGCGCGCCGCTGATTGGTGAAGTCGACCAGCAAGATCGAGTTTTTCTTCACGATACCCATCAACAAAATGATGCCGATGAAGCTGTAGATGTTCAGCGAATTGTGGCTGAGGTAAAGGGCCAGCCATGCTCCGGACACGCTGAAGGGCAGGGCCAGTAGCACGCTGAAGGGGTGGACGAAACTGTTGTATTGGCTCGCCAGAACCATATAGGCGACGATGATCCCCAGGTAGAGCGCGAAGAGCAGGCTATCGAAGGACTCTTTGAAGGTCTCGGCGGATCCGCTCAAGACCGTGCGGTAACCCTCGGGAAGGGTTTCCTTCGCCATCTTTTCCATGGCTTGCAGAGCTTGCGCCTGGGAGTGCCCCTGGCCGACGTTGGCGAAGATGCCCACCGAACGCTCGCGATCCTTGCGGGTGATGCTCTTCAGCGTGTCGCGTTGCTTGATGTCGACGACGTCGCTTAATTTCACCAATTCACCGCGTTGATTGCGCACGTAGAGTCGGTCGATGTCCTTCGAGCTTTGGCGCTCGTTCTCCTCTAGGCGAACACGAATGTCGTTGCGGTGCCCCGACTCGGTGAACTTGCCGTTGCGGGCTCCTCCGACCATGGCATTGATGACCTTTCCGATGTCCTCGACGCTGACCTGGCGGGCTTGGGCGGCCTCGCGTTTGGGGACGATCTGGATTTCGGGTTGGCCGTATTGCGCGGTGAATCCGCGGGTCGAGAGATCCTGAATGACGACTTTCAGGTCGGGAATAGTGGTGAGCTCCTTCCGCACTCGGTTCATGAGGTCGGCTTGGGTGAGTCGGCGGCCCAATTCGGGATCGATGGGGCGCTCCTTCGGCCCGAGCAGGGTAACGAAGACGATGCCGCTGTTGACGTCGCCACCGCTGAAACCGCCGACGGCCGAGAAGTAACGCTGAACTTCCTTGTTCCCGGCGATCATGGCCTCGGCCTGCTTCATCACTCCGTCGGTGTATTGGATGGAGGACCCTAGCGGCGTTTCGAGATGGATGAGGAACATGCTTTGATCCTGGGCCGGGACGAATTCCTTCTTCACCTTGGGCAGGACCGTCAGGGACCCGACGAAGACCCCGACGGCGAGGATCATGACCACCCAGCGGAAACGCAGGCAGACCTTGAGGATCTTGGCGTATCCGCTCATCAGCCAATTGAAGCTGGAATCCACGGTGCGGGTGAACCAATTCTGATTGGTATGCGCGACTTGCAGGTAAGAGAGCCGCATCGGCGTCAGGGTCAAGGCTTCGAGCAAGGAGAGCCCGACGGCCACCGACATGGTGATGCCGAATTGGAAGAAGAATTTGCCGATGATGCCCTTCATGAAGATGACGGGAATGAAGATGGCGATGATGGCCAAGGTCGCGGCCAGGGCAGCCGAGGTGATTTCCTTGGCTCCGTCCCGCGCGGCGGTGAGCGGCGTCTTGTGCATCTCCTGGTGCCGGACGATGTTTTCCAGGATCATGATGGCGTCGTCGACCACGATGCCGATCGCCAGGATCAGACCCAGCATGGTGAAGGTGTTCACCGTGAACCCGAAGAAATAGAGAAAGATGAAGGCCCCGACGATGGAGGTCGGGATGGCCAAGAGCACGTTGAAGGTCGAGGACCACGAAGCGAGGAAGGCGAGGCAGACGATGGCCGTCAGCAGGGCCGACAGGATCAAGTCATAGCGCATCTCATGGTTGGTCGCTTCGATGAACTTGGTCGCATCGAAGTTGACCTTCACGGCCAAGCCTTCGGGCAGGGTGGGGGTGATCTCGACCATCTTCTTTCGGACGCCTTCCGCGACGGCGACGGCGTTGGAACCACGCTGTTTCTTGATGCCTAATCCGATCGCGGGTTTCCCGTCGACGCGGCTGAGTCGCCGGATGTCGTCCAAGCCCGACTCCACCCGCGCGACGTCTTTAATATAGATGGGCTTGTAGATCGGGGCGCCGCCGCGCTTCGTGATGGCGATATTGCCGAAGTCTTCCGGCGAGAAAACCTCGCCCATGGAGCGGATGTTGTACTCTTTCAGGGGAGTTTCGATGCGTCCGGCCGGGATTTCCTTGTGCTGCTTGTCGATGGCGTCGGTGACGTCCTGGACGGTTAGCTCCCAGGCGTCGAGTTTTTTTGGATCCACCCAAATGCGCAGGTTGGGCTCGACGAAGCCGCTGAGCAGGACCTCGCCTACGCCGTTGACCGTCTGCATTTTATCCTTCAGGTGATCCCGGGCGTATTCCATCAAAAAACGCAGGGGCCTGTCGCCGGACAGCGAGATCCACATGATGGGCTGGTCTTCGGGATTGGTCTTGGTGACGATGGGCGGGTCGATTTCCTTGGGCAAGCGCTGCTGCGCCTGGGCGATCTTGGTCTGGATCTCCTGCAGAGCCGCGTCGATGTCGCGGTTGAGGTCGAATTCGACCGTGATGTCCGCCTGGGATTGGCGGGAGGAGGAGGAAATGTTGCGGATGCCCTGGATGGACAGGACGGCGTCCTCGATGACGTCGACGACGTCGGATTCCATGATTTCCGGTGCGGCGCCCTCGTAGGTGACCGAGATGTTCACGACGGGAAAATCGACGTCGGGCATTTCGCTGATGCCCATGCGGCTGAAGGAAATGGCTCCGAAGAGGATGAGTCCGGCCATCAGCATCCAAGCGAAAACGGGGTTCTTGATCGATATTTCGGCGAGACTCATGGCATTATCCCCGAGGTGACTTGAAGGTTCAGCCAGTCGAGCCAGGTTTGAACTTCCGCGGTATTCCTTTGGCGGAGGGCGTCAAGCCAGGTCTGTTGCGACTGCAGCAGGTCCAAGGTGGTGATGAGGGTGTCGGTAAAGTCTTTTGATTGCAGATTGTAGCTCTGCCGCGCCTTGGCTGTGGCGTTCTGGAATTTTTGGTATTCGTTCCGCGAGGAAACGAAGCCGTCGTAGGATTTTTGCACTTCGGTGACCGCGCCGCGGCGAGTCAGCTCTTCCTTCAACTGCGACTGTTTCGCCAAGGTCTTGGCCTCTCGGATCTTGCCCACCGTCTCCCAATTGAAGACGGGGATTCCGACATTGAAGGTGGCGTCCCATTTAATGTCTTTTTGGAAACCCGTGCGATAGGGATAGTAGTTGGCCGTGAGGTCGGCTTGAGGGAGTAGGTCACCCTGTCGGATCTTCACTTCGCCTTTGGCGAGTTGCACGTCGTCGCGAGCCGCCTGAACGTCCGGCCTCGCGTCGAGCTTTTCCGTATAAAAATCGATGGCCTTGAGGTCGCGGACCGGAGGATTGTCGTAGGAGATGGCTGGCTGAGGTTGGAGTCCGGTCAAAAAGGCCAGGTTGTCGTAGGCGGTGCGTCGCTGGCCACGCTTCTGTTCGAGTTGAGCCTCGAGCAGGGCGATGTCGGCCTCCAAAAGGGCGGCTTCGCTGTCCCTGGATTTACCCAGTCGCACGCGTCTGGCCAGTTCGCCGATGCTGGAGCGCTCGACCTGGATGATTTGCTGGGTGATCTCGATGTCGCGCTCGATCTTGAAGATGGTGAGGAAGACGATGGCCACGTCCTGGAAGAGCAGGCGCTCCGCGTTGCGTTGCAGCGAGCGCTTTTGGGATTCGTTGATCTTGGCCAGCTTGAGGGCGCGGAATTCCTTGAAGCCCCGGAAGATGGCCTGATTCATCGTGAGGGCCACCGACGGTCGGCTGAATTGGGTGAAGGTGCTCCCCACCGAGCCAGCGCCGTCGGTGTTCGCGGAGGAGTCCTGCAGCACCTCGATCACGTTGAGCGAGAGTCTCGGTAGCACGGATCCCAAGGCCTGGGTATAGATCGCCTGGGCGCGAGCGATTTCTTGCTCGCTGATGGCCACCGTTTCGCTGCGTTGCAAAGCGTATTGGTAGCATTCTCCCAAGGTCATTTTTTTGTCGTCGGCCCGCGAAATTCGCGGTGCAACCACCAAGCCTATGAGGAAGAGTAAAAAGAGAGCGCGTTTCAAGGCTGGACTCCACGGGTGAAGATGAGCACGAATTGCTCGAGCATGGCCGTCTCGGGCAAGGGGAAATGGTCTTTGGCGTTGAACACTTGGGTAATCAAAACATAATGATGGATCATGGCTATATAAGCGCGCGACAAGACCGCGGAATCCAGTGTTTTCAGCTCGCCGTCGCTAATTTTCTTGTCGAAAAATTCCACGAGGAACTCGACCAGCGGCAGGCGTTGCTTGAAGAACTCTTGTCCCAAGTCGTGGCTTTCCAAGGCCGCGAACAGCATGACGCGCAAGAACCAGATATTTTCCCGGTGTTTTTCGACGATGATTTGCGCGACTTTCAAGAGGCCTTCCGGAACCGGAAGTTCGAGGGTTTTTCGCAGTTCGGGGGCGATGAGGGCGTCGAAGGTCTCGAGCTTCCTTTTTAAGAGGGCATTGTAGAGTTCCACTTTGTTTTTGAAATGCCGGAAGAGCAGGGCTTCGTTCACCCCTGATTCCAGGGCGATGGCCCTCGTCGTGGTTCCGACGAAGCCCTTTTCGGCAAAAAGCTGCCCCGCAGCCTCAAGGATCAAGGCTTCCCGTTCGGAAAAGGATAGGCGATGGCTCTTAACGATGGACATAAAAGTAAGTGTTTACTTACTTATACTGAATCTAGAAATTGGGTCAAACCCAAAATCCGTTGATTGAAGCCGCAAATCGCCCTAAACGATGCTTTCGGCACCTCAAATTGTGACGGAACTGTCGCTTCCGCGTCGAAAAACTCAGCAGCGAAGGCCGCAGATTTCAGGATTCGCCCATGGACCGCCCAAAAAGCCCGAGTCTTGACCCCGATCTCGAGGCCCTTCGCCGCTGCCGGCAAGGGGACAGGCAGGCCTTTGCCGAATTAGTGGAGCGTCATCAGAATGGGGTGTTTCGCTTGATCCACCGGTGGGTTGGCCAAAAGGAACGCGCGGAAGAATTGGCCCAAGACGTCTTCTTGAAAGCCTTTCGGGACCTTTCCAATTTTCGCGAGGAGTCGAAGTTTTCGACTTGGATCTACCAAATCACCCTCAACCGTTGCCGGGATTATTGGCGCAGTCAAAGACGCGGGTCCGAGAAATCCTTTGTCCACGAGGCTATCCATTCCCAGCCTTCGGAGGATCCTTCACCCGAGACCGAGGCGGTTAGTCTTGGAGAGGCCGGGCGCTTGCGGCAAGCTTTGGATGAGTTGCCCGGAATTTACCGAGACGCCCTTAGCCTAAGGTACTTCGGCGACAGGAATTACGAAGAGATGTCCGAGATCAGCGGCGAAGGCGTGAGCAATTTGAAGATGCGCGTGGCTCGAGGCCTGGCTCAATTGCGGAAAAAATTGGAGGAACTGAAGTGAGTCCCGAGGAAGAAAAAGAAAAATTACGCGAACTTTTGGGGGCGGCGTTTTCCGAGGAGGAAATCGAAACCGCCCTGACTCTCGAACCCGACCTTGCCGCGGCGGCGGGAGCCTTGCTGGAGGAATTCTCCGCTTTGCGCTCCGACCAAGTTCCGCCATTGCCGGCGGATTTCGCTCAAAAAGTGTTGGGTCGCCTCGAAGCTTCGGACGCGCCGTCCCCTTCGCGAAAGTCGCGGTCGTTTTTTCCCAAGCTCGCTCTGTCCTCCGCCTTGGTGTTCGGGCTCGTCGCCTGGTTTTGGATGGGATATTTCCGCGCGCCCGTCATGGGCCCGCCGCTGAGCGTCCGGGAGGCCGTGGGCTCCGACCGACAAAAAGTTTTTTTCGTGCGCTTCGCGATACGCCAACCCGCCGCGAAGCAGGTCGCGGTGGCGGGAGATTTCAACCAGTGGAAGCCCGAGGCGCTAAGCCCATCTTCGGAAGAAGAGGGGGTTTTTGCGGTCGAGTTGCCCTTGAGCGGCGGTGCCTACAGTTATTCTTTCGTCGTCGACGGTAGTCGGTGGATCCCTGATCCGGCGGCGGATCGCATCGTCGAGGACGGTTTTGGACAAAGGAATTCGGTCCTCAATTTGTGAAACTATGAGACGTTTATTCGCCATCTTGGTTTTGTTTTTCAGTCTCGGAGTTGTCTTGCCGTTGAGGGCGCAGGCCGACCCCGAGCTCGCGCGTGAAGCCGCCGCGCTGGGAACGGAGAGTCCCGCGCTGAAGGCCTTGCTCGCGCGTGAAGCCGCTAACCCAAGCTCGCGGGACCTCGTTCTCGAGACCTTGCGCGGGGCGAAGGAACTGAAATCGCAAGGGCTTCCCCCCGAACCCTATTTGCTCAAGGCGAACGAGGGTTTGGCGAAGGGCCTGCCTCCGGAAAAAATTCTCCCGGCGATGCAAGAGTCCCGGCGCAGGACGGAGACGGCCGCGGGCCTGGTCGATTCGGCCTCGGCGAAGGAAACCGGGCTTTCCCCTCAAGCACGACAGAAGGCGATTTTAGAGATGCAGGGGGCCTTGTTGAACGGCGTTTCTCCCCACGATCTCGAAAAGGCGCTTCGGAATGGCCAGCCCAATTCCACAAATCTCGAGCAGAAGGTCGAGGCCACCAGCCGCGCCTTTTCGCCTCGTCGCCATGTCTTGATTGCGTCTCCTCCCATGCCGAAGCTGGAGCCCACTCTCCACGAAAGGTCTGACAAACCCGAACATCACGAATTCCACCCAGAAGCCATGGATACGAACGAGGCTTGGGGGCACCGTGGTAAGGAAAAAGGGAAGAAGGAGACTCGCGGGGGATTCGAGGGGGCCCAAGATCATGGGCGGGGTCAGGGTTTCCATCATGGCCAAGGAAGAGGCAAGAAAGACTAAGGCTGTAGGTGTGACCCTTTTTAGGCATCGACGTCACACCCCTATATCTAAGGAGAAGCGAATGAAAATCATGAATAAATGCGCCGCTATAGGTTTGATCCTCGGTTTCTGGTCAGCCAGGGCTGGTGCCGTCGATATCAATTTGCTGAACGTGAATCTGGGTTCGCCGGAAGCCTCGCGGGCCGAGCAGCTTTATGGGAATGCCTATGGTTTTCAGCCCCAACAGGTGACGCCCGCATTATTGGGACCCGCCGAAGAGGTTCCCGCCATCATGCAGGTCGCCCAGGCGGCGGGGACGGTTCCGATGTCCGTGATGTTGATGCGGAAAATGGGCATGAGTTACTCGAGGATTTTGCAGACCTTCGCCGTCGCTCCATTGGTGGGAATGGGGACTCCGGTGACGGATTCCTATTATATTCAAACCAATCGGACGAATTTCCTGCAGAATATTTTGCATGTGGATCCGCTCTTTATGCCGAATATACCCATGAGCGGCCCGGAATTTACCCGTTTCATCGTCTACCCCACGCACAAGGACTATGGGTACTGGATGCCTCCGGGAATCGCGAAAAAATACGGGATGTGGATCCCTCCGGGGCAGGCCAAAAAGATGGGGATATGGGGTGGGCCCGGCAAGTCGGGATGGGGAAATTTTGAGGGCGAAGACGATGATGATGGCCATGGGCATGGCCATTTTAAAAAGGAAAAGGGAAAGGATGAAGGTTGGAAGCATGAAGCGAAAGCTTATGGCAATGAAGGAAAGGGTCATGGTCAGGGAGGTGGTCATGGGCACGGGCATCACGGAGATTAAGCTTTTAAAAAGCCGGAACCTTACCTGATTTTTGGACGATAAAGGGGTAGGGGTCACGGATGCGAGGGGCTTGTATTTGAAAAATGGCTTAAAGTTTCGTTGACAACTTCCTGAAATTAAAGCCATTCTTTGACTCTGGGCTGTGAGGGCGCATGACACCTATCAAGATTAGTTTCCAAAAAGATCCCGCTGATACGCTTAACGAATCCACCAACGTGTCTTCGTGCGGGCCTGTTGCGTTGGAGACCACGGCAAACTCCTCGGACTTGTCGGATCTTCCCGCTTTGCAGAGCTTGCTGAGTCGGATTCTTCCCGATGCCCGAGGCGCCTTGTCTCGCCGGGCGGATTTCTTCGCCTCCTCCAAAGAGGCCGGACTGCTCGAGACACCCGAGGCCGATCCCTTGCAATCTTGCACTCAACTGAACGTCAGCACCGGTTCGATTTATTTCGGCGACGTGCGAGTGAACAGTTCGGTCACCCAATACTTTCGGATCAGCAATCCGAACTGCTGCGCGGTCAACTACACGATCAGCGGCGGCGGTTATGGATTTTCCCTTTCGACCAGCGGCGGCACCATTCCGGCCAATGGCAGCGTCTCCGTGGCGGTGACCTTCACCCCTTACGTCGCCCAAAATTATTCCGGCTCGGTCAGCATCTCTCCCAGCGGCTCGGGCGTCAGTTTCACCGGACGGGGAGTTCCCTGATCCCGCTTAATTTTCTTGAGTCGTTTCAAGGTGCTGTGTACTCTTCCTAGATGCCGCATCGCGACCTTCATCTCGATTTCAACGAAGCCTTCGCCCCCCAACAGAGTAACGGTATCACCGAGGCCGAACTGGAAGCCGCCACGCCGAATTTCATCCAAGTTCACCGCGCCTTGAAGGCGATGCATGAAGTCGGACAGGTGCAATTCCTGAATCTGCCCTTCCTTGAAGACGTGCTGGAGAGCATCTCCAGTCGCGCCCAGGATTTACGCAGCAGCTTCGACACGATGGTCGTCCTGGGCATCGGTGGTTCAGGCTTGGGGGCCAAGGCCATCGAAGAGGCTATCTTCGGCCCCTTGTCGCTTTCGAGTACCCCTTTGCCGACCAAAAGGATTTTCGTCCTCGATACCCTCGATCCGGACTACCTTGCCGGATTCTTCCGTGACATCGATCTCGAGAGGACTGTTTTCAACGTCGTCAGCAAATCCGGCAATACCGTCGAGACCATGGCCCAGTTCATGTACCTTTACGAATTGCTCCGCGAGAAGCTAGGTCCCGAGCGCTTTCGCCGCCATCTCATCATGACCACCGATCCGCAAAAGGGCGTTTTGCGCCAAATCGCCAAGCAAGAAGGGTTGGAGAGCTTCGATATCCTTCCAGGAGTCGGCGGACGTTTTTCGGTGCTGTCGCCCGTCGGATTGCTTCCGGCCGCCTTTCTCGGAATTTCGATCCACGAGATGGCGGAGGGCGCGGCTCGTCTGATTAAGCGCTGCAAGGGCGAGGATCTTTGGTCCAATCCCGCGGGGATGCTCGCGATGGTGACTTATTTATTGTCCCAAAATCACGGCCGCGGCCAGTTGGTACTCTTCAATTACTCCGAACGCTTGAATCGCACCGCGGAATGGTTCCGCCAGCTTTGGGCGGAGAGTCTCGGTAAGAAGCTGGACCTCGAAGGCAAGGAAGTGCGCGCGGGAATCACGCCGATCCAGGCCAGCGGGCCGCGCGATCAGCATTCGCAGATGCAGCTTTATGTCGAGGGCCCTCCCGACAAGATGGTCATGCTCTGGTCCCAGGAAAAATTCGAGCACGATCTTAAGATTCCAAAGCTCTATCCCGAGATCGAAAGCCTCAGCTATTTGGGAGGCAAAACCTTCAGCGAAATTCTTTATGCCGAGATGATCGCCACTGAGCAGGCCTTGAAAGAGTCGGGAGTTCCCAACTTCAAGCTCCAACTCTACGGCGCCGATGCCTACACCCTAGGTCAGCTGTTCTACCTCTTCGAAATCGCCACCGTCTATGTCGGAGGTCTCTTGGGCGTGAATCCCTACGATCAGCCCGGCGTAGAGTTGGGCAAGAAGTACATCTATGGGAAATTGGGCAGACAGGGCTCGGAAGAATTCGGCGCTACCCTGGCTAGAAAACTCAAAGACAAGCGCTACGTTGTCTGAGTTAGCGCATATTCCCAGTAACAAATTCTACAAAATTTATAAGATTGCCTGTTTTTGAATGTTGCAAAAACAACAAGAGGCGAAAGTTTTTGTGACTAACTTGTTGAAAATAAACAATCTTTTATCACGCCGACCAGTGGCACTCTATTTGCTTTTGTCTAATGTCATGAGGGGTTTTACCTCTCAGAGATGACATCTTAGCATTCATCACAGGGCCGCCCTAGGGCACTAGGGCGGCTTTTTTTTGCCTCATTTCGTATCGAAACAAATAAGAGCACCACCCGATAACGAACGAGTGATGAATGCCCTGAGGGCTGGAGTAACTTAGATCGCGCTGAATTAATCCCCCAAAAGAAGATGTCCGCATTCGGTCGCGCCGTACCGAAGAGGGGCACCCATGTCTGGCCTAAGTCTGGACGTTTCATCACCGTCGCTTCAAGACCTGCCCAACGAGGGGCATCCTCCTGCCTTTGAGGCCGATGACGGCTCGTCCGCAAAAAATCCCGATCCCACCTTGGAAGAATTTCGTAAATTAATCGGAAGCCTCGTCACGGATTTGCTGCGCGATGCCGGTGGCGCCCTGGATTTGTCAAAAATTCCCGCGAAGGATTTTGGAGAATTCAAGACGTTCATTCAAGACCAAGCCGCGCAAAACGACGGGATGAGCTTCCGAAATCCCTATGAGTCTTTGCTGAAGCAAGAGCAGTACGAGCCCTTGCTCAAGGCCTTATGGGAAAACCGATCGATTTCCCGGAACCATCCTTTCTCGGATATACTTCAAGATCTCTTTCAGCGGTTTCAGTCCGATTTCGTCGGCATCGATGCGGACCGTTTCGTCCAGCGAGAAATCGGCACAGCGGAAGGTCGAACGAAATTGAGAAGGATTCTCGGCAGCTCGGGATATTTCTCAAAGGACCGGAAAAGCGACTTGGTCAAAGCCATTGCCAAGGCCGGAGATCACCAGAAATTGGCTGTTGATTATCAGATCCACGGCGTCACCAATCAGATTTCGACCTGGAATATCTTCAACCTCTTCGTCAGCGACGAAGACTTGTCCAAAGCCACCGAGGCGGCCCAAGAGATCCTCGACTCCGCCGAGGGTATTCATCAGCGATCGGAGAGAATCCGGAAAAAAGAGGCCAGGGGAATGGGCGAGGTTTCGCTGCTCTCCGCAGATTACGTCGGGCGCGGGATCACCATAGACGAGTACCGCGCCTTCGAGAAAATCGCCGAGGAAAAATCCCAGCGAAGCGATCCCGTCTCGAAAGCCCAGGCCCAGTTGGCGAGCCTTTGGTTATTGGCGGCCAATCAGTCGAATTGGAGCAGCGAGGACGCCGGATCTCAATCCAAGGAGCGAGGCCATGTGATTCGCGAAGTCGAGGCGCTTTATGCCGGCGCGAATGCCATCAAGACAGAGGCCGACTTTGTTCGCTTTACGGGACATTTAAAGGAGTTTTTACACAGCCCCATCAGCGGGATGGCGACGGTGGAGGAGGGCACCTGGCAACGCACCCAGCGACAACTTTTGGAGGAAGGGAAGTTTCATCTGGGGCTGAATGGGCTGCCCCAAGTCTTCGCCGCCATGCCTTCCCAGCTTCGCGAGCCTTATGATCAGCTCGTCCAGTCCACGAATGAGTGGTCCGCTTCGATGGATATGGGGGAGACGATCCGCATCTCCAATCCTGGAGAACGAAATTCGGACATCGCGGAACCCGCAACGGCCAAGCTGGCCAAACCGAGTGTGAACCGTGAAGACCTTCGGGAAGTCATGGATGCCGGACCCTCCGGAGCGGAGCCAAGCGACGAAGAAAAGGCCCTGCGCCAACTCATCGACGGTTTGGAGCATGCCAAGCACCAGCTTTGGGCGGGATACAAGCAGCACAAGGCTGTTTCTCGAATGATCTCAGCCGCGGCGGACCAGATCGGCGCGGGCGACCGTCAGGACATCCGCAAGGCCAACCAATTTCTTGATCAGGCGATCGCGGGCCTGGGAAAAGCCAAGTCCAAGCTTGATGTCGAAGCCGAGATGAAGCGGCTCTATCAGTCTTTGCAAAAGGACGGCCTGCTGTATCGGGCCTATGCCGCGGCCGAGATGGATGGGATCGAACAGGCCTTGGGATTGATTCAATCGGCGGCGATCGCGATCGGAATCGGCATGGCGACCAAGGGACTTGGCACCGTCGCCCAAGTGGACATGGCCCTGTTCGAAGCCTCGATGGGATTGACGGCGACGCGCATGATCAGCGGTTTCGGCATGGGAATGGCGACGACGACCGCCGAGAATTTGGTCGCCATCGCCTCGCGAGAAAGTCGGCAGGGCCCCGAGACGGCGGAAGCCTGGTTCAAGGATGCCATGGCGACGGGACTCTCGATGTCGATCACCGGTGCGCTTCCCGCAAGCCAGGCGGCGCACCCAAGCCTCCTCAAAAATCTTTGGGCGCGCTACGCCATGGGCGGCCTAAGCGGAGGGAAACATCTCGTTCTCGACACGCTCGCGGAGACGGTGGAGGAGGGGGTCGACCAGGTGGCTCGCCAGGCGATGGACGGCAATACCCACGGACTTTCCTTGAACGAATGGCGCGAGTTGGCCTCGATTTCGGCATTGGGCGGTGGGGCCAAGGTAGGCGCTGTGGCCGAGGCGATAAAGGGAAGCAAGGCGATGGCGACCCGCGAAAGTTTATCTCCCACCAAATCAGATTGGAGACACTCTCCCCTGATCACGCATCCTTTGGGGAATTTACTGATGGCCCCGCTCGGCCTTTTTCTCGGCGTGGGAGGCGGCGCCTTCTTTGGCCCGCAATTCAAAAAGAAACTCACCATCGATCGTAAGACCCTGAGCGAGATGGAGGCCTTTTCCCGAACCAAGGTCAAGGGTGACGGCGAGGATCATGCTGTGTTTTTTGGTCTCAACCATCTCAAATGGTGGTTGAGTCTCGTGTACCGCGACATCGAGACCTTGGGAGCTAGGGCGATTTTCCAGGGTGGTGCCATTCTCTTTGCCCGCTGGCAGGGGAAGTCTGAGAATCGCAAAAAGACAGAAGCCGCATTGACGGCCTTGGCTGAGGAGGCAAAGTTTTCCGTAAAGTGGAAGGCGCCGACGGCTGAGGCGTATTGGCAAGAACTCTGGGAAAAGTCGCGGGTCGAGAATCCAAAAGTCGCCGCGTCAGTGCTCCAGCAACTACGGAAGGACCAAGCTCCATTGGCCCAAAACTGGTTGGAAGCCTTGGCGCAAAATGATTTCGATCGTAGCGAAGAAATTCGAAAGATCATGAAGGGTGAAGAGATTCGCCTCTCAGTGGCCTCACCCCCGCGACTCAAGGTCGATAATGTGGATTCTCTCAACTCTAGCATCGCCAAAGCCTATGATAAAGCCTGGACAGCGGCTTCTCTCGAGGAAACCCTGTCCGAGATCGCCGCGCTTAAAAAACAGGTGGAAGAACTCCACTTTCTTCCCGAGGAAAAGCTAAGTGGCGAGCCTATTGCTGAGCAGAAGCCTGCCGCACCTATTCCAGTTGGCCGCGTAAGTACCGCACTTCATCCTCATGCGGCGAGGTTTATTGAATTATCGTTTGGTCACGATAAGGCATCGTCAGAACAAATTGAAGAGTGGATTGCGGCTGAGGGGCCTCGGTTACAGGCGATTTCTCGTGCCGTACAGGGGTACATCAAAAAAGTTCTCGGGGTGGAAGGTTGGGAACGTTATTTTGTCAAAGCTCGCCGCCAATGGGCGAGGGCGGCTAAGGTTCATTCAGGTTCCGATATACAGTCGCTTTATATCGCGCGAGTCATTAGTTCGCTCGAAGATGGCTCGTGGGTTTATCAACATCCTGATAATTTAGATCCATGGCAATTTGCAAGGGAGACATCAGCGGCCGGTCTTCTTATTAACCAAGGTGTTGAACCAGCCCTAAGAAATGTTTGGAACAGGGGGGCCTCTGAGTACGCCTATCTCATGTCTGCCCACTTGGCGAAAGTTTTAGCCGAGGATATCGCCGCGCAGAAGGCGCTTGCATCTATCCCAATAGGCCCCGTAAAGGCCCCGCTTCATCCGCTCGCGGCCACGTTGATTAATAAGGTTTTTGGTCATGATGAAGCATCCGCAAATAAAATCGAAGCGAAGATTGCGGCTGAGCCTCCTCGGTTCCGGGTCATCCCTCGTGCCCTGCAGGGCTACATCAAAAAAACTCTCGGAGTGGAAGGGTGGGAACAGTATTTTGTAGAAGCCAGAAGCGACTTCGAAACGGCGACAAAGGACCAATCGCAACCCCTTGCAGAATCGCATAAAAAGGCGCGTCTCATTAGTTCACTTGAAGATGGTTCGTGGGTTTATGAAGTTCCTCGGGTTACTCCGTATGGCAACGAGGCGAATTTAGCGGCCGAGCACCTTCATTCGGAAGGCCTTGAATTCGCCCTGAAATGTGTTTGGGACCGTCATACCCATGCCAATGTAGCAGCACTCAATCTCTCAGCCCACTTGGCTAAGCTTGTTGCCGAGCTTATTAGGTCGAACAATGCGCCCGCGAAAGGTTTAACAAGCCAATTTACCCTTCAGCCTGGACTTGATTATCGGATCGGTGCCGATGCCAATAGGGACATCCCGATTCGTAATATGGGGCTGAAGAAATTTCATTTACAGGAAAATCTGAAGACCCCCGCAGATACCTACTTCGATACCCTCCCCAAGCGAGACCTCGCGACCATTCCTGAGGAATTCCGGCACCTCATCCCTAAACCCAAGGACATCGTTCTCTTTAAACGTTTCAAGGAAATTTTGGACGAGACGGCTTCGCTGCTCTCGGCTCCGGAACGGATCGCCGTGCGCTTCTTCGGGCCGCCCGGAACGGCTAAAACCACGATTCCCGAGATGATCGCCCAACAGATGGGCGTGCCTCTCTTGCGTTTTCCCTTCAGCAAATTCACAGACCCCAGTGACATCGACGGGCAGTGGAACCTGCAGGAAATCAACGGTGAGGAAAGCGTCATTTTTGAGGAAGGTCCCGCGACTCTCGCGATGGAGCACGGATTTCATTTGGTATGGGATGAGCCCGATCTGGCGCGGCCCGGAACGCTGGCCTATGCCAATAATATTTCGGCGCCTGGCGCGACGGCCTGGGTGCGAGGCCGCGATGGAAACCTGCGGCGCATCGAGGTTCATCCCGGCTTTCGCGTCCTAGCCACCGAAAACGGAGTCACCGAGATCGGTCGAGACGAGCACGGCAAGGACTTCCTCCGACGTTTCGTCCCGTACCACGTTGGGCCCTGGACTCAGGAGGAAGTCGTTGAAGTTTTGACGCAAACTTTCGAGAGCTATGGCGGCAGGAGACGTTGGAGCCATAAAGTCACCGAGACTCTGGCCTTGTTTCACGAGCAGATGCGGAAACTCGCCGCGGGAGGCCGTGACCCTAAAAGCGGAGTCACCCTGACTCCTTTGGGTTCCGGCGTGGGGCAGACGCTTCAATTCACGCCGCGTTCAGTCCTGCGTTTGGCTCAGCGCCTCTTAGCCTCGGGTGGGCTGACGGCCGAAGGGCTCGCGCGCGCGCTTCGCTCCGAATATATCCTCCCCTTGGCCCTCGAAGAAGACCGGCGCTTGGTTTGGGACCAGGTTAAGGCGCTTTTTTCGGTGCTGCGATTGGGCGATATCGGGCCTGAGAGCATTCCCCAACCCACTCTTGAGTCGCTTTCGAAAAAATACCTGGGGGGACGCAAGATTCAAAAAAATCATTTCGTGTGGACGCCTCAAGACCTGCGCCTCGCCGATGAGATCCTGTGGAACAAATCCCTAGGCATCGATGTCATGCTCTTGGGCGAGGCGGGAGAGGGCAAGACGGAGCTGCCGCCCCAGATCGCCAAACTGTTGCAGCTACCATATTTTCAAAAATCGATCAGTCGGGAGACGGAAGAGAGCGATCTGGTAGGTGGGCCAGGCCGCGAGGGCAAGAAGATCGTCTTTAAACCCGACGTGGTCACTCTCGCGACCGAGCAAGGTGGGCTCTTACATCTGGACGAGTGCCTGCTGGGCGACACCGCCAAGATCGAGGCTGTCTTCAACCCCTTGATGGACGGCACTCAAGCCCTTATTTTGAAGCATCCCTATCGGATGATTCCGCGGCATCAAGACGCCTTTTTCGTTTTTACCTCCAATCCGCCCTTTGGGGAATTTGCCGATCGCTATGAATACTCCGGAGCTTTACAGAGCCGCATGGCGACCATTTATTTAACGGGAGAATTCGCCAAGCAACCCAAGGATCGCTTGGACATCCTGGAAGGTTACTTGGAGGGATTGGAGGGGAATGCTCGGTCCCTTCCCTCCGCGACACGCTTGGCCTTAAGATTGTCCCGTGAAGTGGGTAGGAGCAAAACGACACTTCGCTTCATTCCCCTGGTTCCCAACCAAGTTGCCCGGGATCGATTTCAGGTCCCGGAACTATTGGCGGTGGAGATCGGGCCAGCGGCGATTCGTGAGATCGACGCGGAGGGCAGGCTGATTCCTCTTTCCGCGCAAAGCCAAAGCTCCCTCGAGGAATACGCCTCCTACCTATCCCGTAGGACTCAGGCGGATATGGCGTCGAGCGGACGTGTTTTTCAGATCTCGTATTCGGTCCTTGGCTCCAACTTAACGGATTTCGATACTAGAGGCATTCAGCTCAACCTAAGCCATGTTTTGGAACTTCCTTTGGATGCGGCTTTGGGGATTGGCAAACACGAATATGCTCACGCCCTTATCGACGGGCCTAGCGAAAAATACGACGCCCACCCTTGGGGACAGCTCTATGCCAACGCGGTGGGCGACCCGCGTATGCACGAGTA
>JAIOPF010000255.1 GCA_021414045.1 Deltaproteobacteria bacterium
TCGAGGTAATGCAGGGATTCTTCGTCGATGGGGAAGAAACCGACGGTGGCTCCATACTCCGGAGCCATGTTGGCCAGGGTAGCGCGATCCGGCAGGCTCAAGCTCGACAAGCCGTTGCCGTAGAACTCGACGAATTTCCCGACGACGCCCTTCTTGCGCAGCATTTGCGTCACAGTGAGCACGAGATCGGTGGCCGTGGTTCCTTCGGGAAGTTTTCCGTGGAGCTTGAAGCCCACCACTTGAGGGATCAACATCGAGATCGGCTGGCCCAGCATCGCCGCCTCGGCCTCGATGCCGCCGACGCCCCAACCCACCACGCCCAAACCGTTGATCATGGTCGTATGGGAATCGGTGCCCACCAAGGTATCGGGATACGCGTAGGTGACCCCATCGCAGGCTTGGCCCAGTTTCAGCGAGAAGACAACCGGAGCCAAATACTCGAGATTGACCTGATGGACGATCCCCGTATCCGGGGGAACAACGCGAAAATTCTCGAAGGCGGTCTGACCCCAGCGCAGAAAACGGTAGCGCTCCTGGTTGCGTTCGAACTCGAGATCGGCGTTGACCTTAAAGGCCCCCGCATTGCCAAAAGCGTCGACCTGCACAGAATGGTCGATGACCAAATCGAGGGGTTGAAGCGGATTGATCTTCTTGGGATCGCCGCCCATCTTCTGGATGGCCTCGCGCATCGCGGCCAGATCAACGACGACGGGAACGCCGGTGAAATCCTGCAAGAGGACGCGGGCGGGCCGGAAGGCGATTTCTTGGGTGGGCGTCGCTTTGGCGTCCCATTGGATCAGGGCCTGGATATGTTCTTTTTTCACCGAATGGTCATCTTCGAAACGTAGGAGGTTCTCCAATAGCACTTTCAGCGAAAAAGGCAGTCTTTCCACTTGGGGAAATTGCGTCGCCAAGGCCTTCAAACTGAAATACTGGTATTTTTGCGAAGCGACCGGCAGACTTTGCTGGGTTCCGAAGCTGTTGCGGGATTGGGGGGCGTTCATATCCATAACCTCGAGAAATAGGAAAATTCCGATTGAAAAACAGCTTGGATTTATCGAATCAAAACCAAGATAGCAAGGAGCTTTCTCTGCCGAATTTCCCGCAAATTTCCGCCGCTTGGGAACGCCGACAAGCCATGGTCCGAAGGGAGAACCTCGAGGCCTGGCGCCTGATCGACGGCGCCTCCGACGGTATGGAAGGCCTTACCGTCGATCATTATCTCGGCCGATATCTCCTGACGGCGGAAAAGGAATCCTGGCTGGCCCTCCGCGCCTCCCTCGAAGGGACCCTCCAATCCTTGCATCGTCAAATTTCTCCCGAACTTAAGGCCCAATTTTATTGGGTGGCGAATTTCCCCGGAACCCGCGGCCCCAGCTTCGAAAAATCGGCGCGAAGTCCGAAAGCTCAGCGAGGGACGGCGCGTCCTCAACCTCTTCTGTCACACCGGCGCCTTCACCGTGGCCGCGTTGCGCGGCGGCGCTCGAGGGGTCGTCTCGGTGGACCTCTCGAAAAACTACCTAGCTTGGCTGGACAGAAATCTTCGCCTCAACGGCTTGGAAGGGAAATCGGCCGAGAATCTCGCCATGGACGCCTTCGACTACCTCGAGAAGGCCGCGAGAGAAGAGGCGGACTTCGACTTGATCCTGCTGGACCCGCCGACTTTCGGTCGCGGCAAAAACAAGACTTTCTCGACGGAGCGGGACTACGGCGTCCTGCTCGAGGGATGCCTCGATTTACTGAGCCCAAAGGGAAGACTCCTCGCCTGCCTCAACACCCGGAAGGTCGGAACGAAGGCCTTTCGCGACTTACTGAAAGAAGGGGTCAGGTCGCGAGGCCGGAGAATCCTGCAGCCGGGCGGTCGTCCCGGGGACTTCGACGGAACCGAGGAACCTCCGCTCAAGGCGTTTTGGATTGGATAGGAAAAGGCAGCCCTTCGAGAAGACGATCGTAGCTCGTCTCCGAAACCGTCACGGGAATCCCAAGCTCTTTTCCCAAGGCCTCGAGTCTCGCGCTCTCCGCGTCTTTGCTCTCGATCCCCGTCTCGGCACCGGGCCTCAAACCGAAGCGAACTTGCATTTCCGTCGGCTGCCCGGAATCCCCCAGGGAAAGCCGAAGCTCCGAGACGCCGGAAGGATGCACGAGCCAATTCCGAAACAAGCGCTGCGAGGGTTCGTAAAGCGGCGTCTCTCCGAGACGCTGCGGAAATCCCCTCCTCCAATATTGCTGGGCTTGTTCTAGGACAAAGCGAAGGTCCTCGAAAGCCGGAAGGATCTCAGGATCCCGCGAGAGGTCGCTCCCTTTGTCCTTCGCGCCCACCACATTCCGCAGGATAAAAAAATCATCTTCCCGATCGCGGCTCGCCTGCACCCTGTCCTCCGAAGCCAAGGTCGCCCGCAGCGTCCCTTGGAGGGTCTCATAGATCATCGCGGTCTCTTGTGGCATGCCATACTGCCCCATCCAAAGAGCGACCTGGAGGGCCGAAGCCGGATTGAGATCCCGGCTACGGTAACCGCCGAAATAATGGGAAAGCAGCAGGGATTTTTCCTCGGGATTCGCGTTCGCCAGCAACTCGCGGATTTGCGGAGTGGCTTCGTCCCAATGACGGCGAAGCCTTTCGACCAGCGAAGGAAAATCCGGGCTCGCCTGAGGGTCGAGATAGCGAACGACCAAATGATGGAGCGTGGAGATCTCTTCTCGCGACGCCATGCCCACGATGGGACGGCGACCATGGCGATTGAGGACTTGAATCGCTTGGCGATAGTCCGTCTCGCGATTGCTTTCGCCGGTCTCGGCGCCCATCTCTCCAGGGAACAATTTCCTCGCGCTGCGTATCGCCAGGCCCTGGTAATTTTCCGCGTCGCGGCGCACTTGGCCGGCCCGCGGCAACAAGGACAGCGACTTGCCGCGTTCCAGGACTTGATAGAGCCTTTCTTCCAATTCTTGAGGCGGAAACAGAGCGTCCGGATCGTCCGGCGAGACTCCGTGCCGAAGCTTCGCGAAAATCTCGAAGCGCTTTTGGTCGAGCTGGAGGTATTCGCCGTGCCCTTCCGTCTCCTTGGGCAAGGGAATGGTTCCGCCGCCGCGCAGGTAGGCCTCGTAATCCCGAAACACCCTTTCTTCCCAAATATCCCGAATTCGCTGGCGCAGCCCCGAGGCATAAGGCAGGCGCTGGGCCCCTTCCCGGAAACTCGAAAATACGTTCAAGACTCTGCCGATCAATTCCGAAAGAGGGGTCTCCTCGATCTTTCCCAGCCTGGTATTCAGGAGATGATCCCGGATTTCCTCCACTGAACGGCTCTGCCTTATCCGATCGCGCAGGGCTTCCGCGGCTCGTAATGTTTGGTAAACCTGTTCCTGGGGGGACAAGCGGGGATCGCCTCTCTTGGATTGCAGCGAATAAAATTCTTCCCAGAGCCCCTCTCGGCCCCAACGCGCCAAGTCCGCCTCCATCAACTCCTGGACTTTGGGCAGAAGCCCCAGTTCGGTGGGCAAGGAATAAAGCGAAGTTTCCCCTTCAATCACCTTGGCCATTTCCGCTTGGATCGTGGCCACCGGGGCGCTCCTGTTTTTTTCAAGCGCGCCGAAAAAATCCCTCCACGTTCGGGCCGTCGACAGATTTTCGGCGAGGGCTCGTTGCGCCGATTCGGGCATTCCCGCCAGCGCTTGAAATACCGGGGCCTGCGCGGGCAAGGCGACCTTGAGCTTGCGGATGGGAAAAAATAAAACATCCCCGGGAACCAGCCTGACGGGGTGGTAGGTCGGCAGCATCGCCCCGTTGAAGAGCAGGCTCTGTTCGCGGAAATTCATTTTACGCGCGGGATCCGGGGCCCAAGAAAACACCCTGTCACGGCGATCCTCGAGAAAAATATTGCCCTGGGCATCGCGAAACAGCCGGATCTTGGTGCCTTCGTTCCCGAACAGGATGGGATCAAGATGAGCATCGCGCCCCGGCCCGACGAAAAAATCCGTGGTCAAGCCCCCCTGGTTCAAATCGAAGAGTCTCAGGCTGGGAATTCGCGAGGGTTCGACCAGAGTCGATCCCGACGCATCCCCACCGAGCAAAGCCGAGCCCTTGCCGACTCCGAGACGCATCTTGATTTCGCCAGCGAAATTTCGAAGACCTCCTCCGGTGGCGGCATTCGCGAAACGAAAGCCGATTTCCGACTGAAAGAAAAGCAGAGCGGCGTCGAAAAGATTACCGCCGAAACCCTGGCGATTCGCGGGAGCCCATCCGAGACTTCGACTGAGATATCCGGAAGCCGTCATCGCCGCCAGGGATCCGGCGGGACGGATCGCGCCCACGAGTCCCTTGATGCCCCGGCTGGACTGGGGATTCAGGATGTTGCGCGAGGCCCAAGAACCGGCTCCGGAAGCGAGGCGCAGGCCTCCGAACAAGAGCATGGACCCAAGCATTTCATCTCCGGCCCCTCGCCAGAAACCTTCGCCGCCGGAGCTCCAGCGCTCCGCGGCCCGGTGGGTCGCGGTGAAACCAAAGGCTTCGCCGGACATTCCCAATAATTCGGCGCCGAAGGTCGCCGACTTCCCGAGTCGCCCGATTTTTTCCAGGCCCAGCGCGCCTTGCGCGAATTTAAGCCCGCCCAACTCGAAGGCCACTCCGAAGAGCGGTGCTACCGCCATGGCCAAAAGCATCGAAGGTTTCGTCACCTCCCGCGAAAATCGGGGCAACACGAAGTCGAATTTCTGACCGAAGGTTCCCCGACCTTCGGCGATGGCCAAGATCGATTCCGCTTCGTCACGCGCCTGGGGTTGGGTCTTGACCCTTTGCGCCAAGTCGACCGCCGACCGCGTCAAACCCCTCTCTTCCAAGAGTCGATGACGCGCGAAATACATTAAGGAGGGGGCTCGAATCGCGACATCCCCCTCTCGCGACAAATCCTCGAGCTCCCGCAACAAGGGATCCCGGACCAAACGGTCGCGAAGCTGGGCCTCCTCCCGACCGAGACTCATGCGGCTCAGAGCCTGAAGGGGAAAGAGCTTCGGCTCTTCCGCCAGGGCCACCTTGGCCTTCCGAAAAATCGATTCCAACCG
>JAIOPF010000144.1 GCA_021414045.1 Deltaproteobacteria bacterium
ACCGTCGCGGTCGCGGGCGCCAGGCTTTGCGGGCACCAATCTTCCTCGCGATCCGGGGCGCTGTATTCATAGGGCCAACGATAAACCGTCGGAATGACGTCGAAGTTTCCATGCCCCGGGGGCGATGGCGTCTGCCATTCGAGGGTGTTGGCGTTCCAGGGGTTTCGCTCCGCCTTTTTCCCCCATTTCATGCTGCCGAAAAAATTGAGGATGAAGGGAATTTGACCCAACAGCAGGACAATCGTTGCGATCGTCGCGATGACGTGGAGATGCTGGAAGGGAACCAAGTTCTCGAACAAGCTCGGGTCGTAGATGCGGCGTTGGTGCCCGGCCAATCCGTAACGGAACAATGGAATAAAGACGACGTTAAACGAGACGAAGGTCACGGCAAAATGGAGCCAGCCTAGCTTCTCGCTCATCATGCGACCGAACATCTTCGGGTACCAATAATAGATTCCCGTGAATAATCCAAAGAAAGTGACGGGAAACATCGTGTAGTGGAAATGCGCGACGACGAAGTAGGTGTCGTGCAGGTAGATATCGGTCGCCGTTGTCCCGAGATGGATCCCGGTCACACCGCCGATCAAGAATTCGGCGAGCATTCCCAGCGCGAATAGCATCGGCGTCTTGAATTGGATGGACCCCCGCCAAAGCGTCGCGAGAAAAGAGAAGACGATGATCGCGAAGGGGACCGAGATCAGGATGGTCGTGATGGAAAATCCGACGGCCAATTTTGGATTGATTCCGCTCACGAATTGGTGGTGAGCCCAGACGATGAAACTGAGCATGCCCGAAGCGATCACCGAATAAATGATCATGCGATATCCGAAGATGGGCTTGCGCGCGAAATTGGTGATGACTTCCGCCACCATTCCCAGGGATGGGAGCAGCAGGACGTAGACTTCGGGGTGGCCGAAGAACCAAAACAAGTGCTGCCACAGCAAGGGATCTCCGCCCTGCTTCGGCATGAAAAAGCCCGTACCCAACGTGCGGTCGGCGAGCAGCATCAGGGCGCCCGCCACCAAGGGCCCGACCGAGAACATGAAGATCAGGTTCGCCGCGTTCTGCATCCAAACAAAGATCGGCATCCGGTAGAGCGTCATGCCCTTGGTGCGCATGTTGAGGGTCGTCGCGAGGATATTGATACCCCCCATGAAAGCGGAGGCGAATTCCAGGGCCACGGCCAGAATCCAGAGCGTTCCGCCCCACTCCACGCCCGTATAATCCATTCTCGCCGAGAGCGGCGGGTAAGCGGTCCAGCCACCGGACATCGCGCCACCGGGGACGAAAAACGAGGCCAAGAGAACGAGGGTACTGACCAGGAAGGTCCAGTAAGAACACATGTTCAAACGGGGAAAGGCCATGTCATCGGCGCCCAACATCAGAGGGACAAGGTAATTTCCGAATCCCGCCACCAAAATAGGCATGGCGACCCAGAAGATCATGATGGTGCCGTGCATCGTGACGAGGGCGTTATAGGCGTCGGGGCCCACGGGGCCGTAGCCCGGAACGGACTCGTTAGGATAGGCGATTTGCATGCGAAAGACGTAGGCTAGATAGCCGCCGAGCAGGGCCATGAACAAACCGGTGATCATGTACTGCAGACCGATGGTCTTATGGTCGGTCGAGAATAAATATCGACGCCAAAATCCGACGCGATGTTCCTGTTGGGTATAATACATCCTGTCGCCTTTCTAATTCGCGCTCGCCAATTCGCCCTTGAGCCATTTTTGATAGTCTTGGGCGCTCAATACATGCAGCCAACCACCCATGTTTCCGTGCCCTACGCCGCACAGCTCGGCGCAGCCGATCTTGTAATCCCCCGTCTTGATCGCCTTGAACCAAGCATGGATCGAACGCCCAGGAACGACGTCCTGCTTGAAGCGCATGTTTGGGATCCACAAGCTGTGGATGACGTCCTCGGATTGCAGGTCGATCCCCACCACCGCGTCGACAGGGACATAGATTTGATTCATGGTCTCCTTGTCGTCGGGAGTCCCAAGTTTACCGTCGGCCCCGGGATGAGTGATGTCCCAAACGAATTGTTTCCCTTTGATCAGGACGGTTTGGTCGGCAGCCGGAGCGCCTTCCTTGATTTCTCTCCTAACGGGAACCTGCTGGTGGTCCATCACCAAGTCGAAACCCAAGACCAGGATAGCGGGTATCAAAACCCAAGCCATGGCCGCGTAGCTGTGACCAGGAATGAAGGCGGCTTTCCGACCCTTGCGGCGACGAAAGAAAATAATGCAGAAAAAAAGAAACGCCTCGGCCGCGAGGAACCAAACACCGACGATATAGTAGATGTTGGAAAAGACGGCGTCCATGCGCGGGCCATAACTGGCGATGTTTTCCGGGAGCCATTGGAGCATAGAAACACTTTCCGCGGAGAAGGAATCCGATCCCATCTCCACTCTCAATACGGCTTCAATTTAGTGATAATTCTCGAACGGAAACATTGACCAAGGTCAATAAATGAGAATTTATTTAGGCAGGATCTCGAAATCGTCCATGCGCGCGACGCGTGCCAAGGCGGCGGGGTCGGGAAGGATCAACGCGCGCCCCTCGCCGCCCAGGAGGCCTTCGCGACGGAATTCGCTCATGGCGCGGACGGCGGTTTCAAGAACGGTCCCCGCCAACTCCGCGATTTCTTGGCGAGTTAGACGAATCTCCAATTTTAAGCCCTCGGGAACCTTGCGGCCGAAAGCCTGGCCCAATAGGACGAGAGTCTCGGCAAGCCGCTCCCGGACCGGCTTTTGCGCGAACTGGCGCAGTCTTTCCTCGGCCTGGCGCAGGTCCTGGCAGAGCCACTGCAAAAGCCTCCGCATGAACAAGGGCTTGTTTTCGAGCAGGCTCAAGACCGAGGCCTTGTCGATGAAGCAGACCTCGCAATCCTCCAAGGCCTCCGCGGAAGCGTTGTAGCGCTCATCCGCGAACAGGGCCCGATACCCAATGGGATCGCCCGGACCGGCCAAACGGACGATTTGATCCCGACCGTCGATGCCCACTTGAAAGATCTTTACTTGTCCGGAGGCGACGCAAAACAGGCCGGCGGGATCGTCCCCCTGCCCGAACAGCAACTCGCGCCGACGGTATTGCCTTAGCTGCTTGTGCGGCTGCACCTGAGCCAAGTCTTCCCGGCAAAGCGTGCCGAACAGGCTCTTCGAGCGGAACTCGCAATTTTCGCAGGTCAAGTTTTCGCGATTTTTTACTTTTTCCATTTAATGGAACACCCCATCGAGGGCCATTGCTCTTCCAGCGCGGCCTCCCCTTTCAAAAGTCGGTCCACGGCCGAGGCAAGTTCGCGACGCGTGACCTTGCCCGCGTCCTGCCAATGATCGTCGATGCGGCCATGGTAATAAAGGCGCCTCTCCCCATCGAAAAGATAGAGATCCGGTGTGCAAACGGCCTCGTAGGCCTTGGCCGTCTCTTGGGTTTCGTCGATCAAATAGGGAAAACCATAGGCTTTGCTCCGCCAACGCTCGAGGAGTTTTGCCGGGCTATCGTCGGGATAGTCCGTGGGATCGTTCGAGCAAATACCAACCAATTGAACGCCTTTGGGGCCGTATTCCCGCTGCAGTTGAATGATGCGGTCCTCGACGGCGACGACGTAGGGACAATGGTTGCAGATAAACATCACCAACAGGGCCTGTGCCGAGGGAAAATCTTCCAGGGTATATCGACGGCCATCGACTGAAGGGAGGCTAAAGTTCGGCGCGGGAGTTCCTAGGGGAATCGGAGTCGATTTCAAGAGAACCATAAAAGAGCTCGATCGATGCGGGAATTCTTGCTTTCGCGGTTGCTGGCAATTTGATAACAAAAAACCGCAAGCATGGCTACCTACGAACGCAAAGACCGTTTTTACCGCAAGGCCAAGGAACAAGGCCTGCCCTCGCGCGCTAGTTTCAAGATCGAGGAAATGATTCAGAAACACCGCCTGGTGAAGGCCGGCGACCGGGTCTTGGATCTTGGCGCCGCGCCCGGAGGCTGGACGGTGATTCTAGCGAAAGCGATAGGACCCAAAGGGCTGGTGTTGGCGATCGACCTGGCTCCCCTCGCCAAAAGCGCGCCCAACGTGCGTTTTCGGCAAGACGATATCCATGGGGAAGCCACCGCCCTCTGGCTCGAGGAAGAATTGGCTGGCAAAAAAGTGCACGCCGTCTGTTCCGACATGTCCCCCAAGCTGACGGGAATCGCCTTCAAGGACGCTTATCTCTCTGACGAACTCGCGGTAAAGGCGCTGGAAATCGCCCGTCATTGGCTGCAGGCGGTTCTTTGAGGAGTTTATCCAAATCCTTCCGTAACTTGGGCTCCTTAAGTAAAATCTCTCGAATTTCGCTGTTGAATCGAATGTACTCCCCGCGAACCGGAGGGAGCTCGATGAAGATATCTTCCACACTCTCGGATTTTTTCGGGGCTTTATCCTCAGTTTTAGGCTTGGTCGAGGTCGGCTTTGGCGCGGGACCCGAACGGTGATCGCTGGGGGTTTTCGAGGGCGCCTGGGGGGCCGGCTTTGCCTCGGAGCGAAGTTTCAAGGCTTTTCTCAAATCGGCCTGGGTACTTTCGACTTTCGCCTGGGCTTGGTCCAGCTCCACCTTTGCGGCCTTGGCCTCGGCGCTATCCTGGCCATGGTCCTGGACGGCCGCCTTATACTTGGCATCCGCGCCATTCCGGGCATAACCGGCCTGGTCGACAGCGGAACGAGCCACCTTCACTTCAGGGGATTCATCGGGGCTTCCGGGTGCGGGGGTAGCGGTGGTGGTGGGGACTCGAAGTGGCGGGGTCATAGGGATTCCTTTCCTTGCATGAAGCCCGAGCCCTTCGGACCAAAAGTATCGGCCTACCTAGTCAAAGGTTGCCGAATTTGACAAGAAGACTTGCGAATCCTCTCATGAAATTCCTTCGGTATCCCGCCAAGCCGGTCTATAATAAAAGCGCCTCAGGGATTTGAGCCCTAACGGCGTCCGGGACCGTATTTAGCAGGATAGGGGTGTTATTATGAAGCGAATCGCCTTACTTTCCGTCCTTTGTCTCTCTCTCTTCCCCTGGGCTGCCCGAGCCGATGAGGGCCCCAAGCTCGAAGAAAAGCAGATGCTCTCGCTGATCAACGAGGCCTCGGGCGGAGTCGAGCTTTACCATAGCGTCGATATCCCCGTCGAAAACCGCAATCAGTTCGATATCAATGGCGACGGCATTCCCGAATGGTTCATCGTCCCGAAGACCGCCTGCGGAGACACCAACAATTGCCAATTTTTCGTCATCATGTTCGACAAGAAGAAAAATTGGCACGTCCTGCTCAAGGCCGACGGAAAACTGACCAGCCTCTCTCCGTGGGGCGTCATCATCGTCCCACATAAGACCAAGGGCTATACCGACCTCCTGACGGTCTTCGACATGGGCCCCGAAGGCAATGGCCAGCGCTCGCTGGAACGCCACGTATGGGTCTGGAACGGCAAAGCCTACGAGACGTCGGCACAACCCTTCCCTCCCCCCGACGCGGGACCGGAAATGGTCGATTTTCTCAAAGAGGTCGACAAAC
>JAIOPF010000106.1 GCA_021414045.1 Deltaproteobacteria bacterium
TTTTCGGTGTGCTTTTAGCGGGCGGCATTCCTTCCGCTCTCTATCCTCCGGTGCGTCTCGGCAAGATCGAGGAATGGAAGCGGCGCAGCTCCCGGATGCTTCGCGTCTTAGGCTGTCAGGCGGTACTAACCAACAAATCGCTTCATTCCTTGTTGGCCTACCCCGTCAGCGAATCGAACCCGCCCATCGGATCCTTCACGGTCGCCTCGATATTGGAAGATTCGACTCGAGAGGGCGAGGTCCCCGCGATTCATTCCCAGGATACCGCCTTCATTCAATTTAGCTCGGGCACGACGGGTTCGCCCAAACCGGTCGCGCTGAGTCACGGCAATATTCTTCAGAACGCGGAGTTCATCCTCGGAAACCTACCGGGAAATCCCAAAGAGGCGCGCTGCGTGAGTTGGCTTCCGGTCTATCATGACATGGGTTTGATCGGAGCCCTCATCAGCTCCATGATGGCCCAGGCCGAGTTGACCCTAATTCCTCCCGAATTATTCCTCGCTCGCCCGAAAAATTGGCTGGAAGCGCTGACGCGGATGAAAGGCAGCATTTCGGTGGCTCCGAATTTCGCCTACAGCCTATGCTGCCACCGCATTTCAGAATCCGAATCAGCCGACCTCGATCTCTCCCATTGGAAAGTCGCGCTTTGCGGAGCGGAACCCATCCAGCCCGAAACGCTACGGCTCTTTTCGGAACGATTCCGTCCCTTCGGCTTCGACCCCAAGGCCTTCACCCCCGCTTATGGATTGGCCGAAGCCACCTTGGCGGTCACGGCTTCCCCTTTCGGGGAAGGTCCCACGGAGAGGAGTTTCGACCGAGAAAAACTCGAGGGAAGCGGCACCGCCGTTCCCGCTGATCCGGGCTGGACGCTGGTTTCCGTGGGTCGCCCTATCGCGGGGGGCCAAATTGACATTCGTGACGAAAACGGAAATGCGCTGGAAGAAACCAAGGTTGGAAGGATTTGGGTGAGAGGCCCGCAGGTGATGCAGGGTTACTTCCAGGATCCGACTTCGACGCACCAAAGCCTCGTGAACGGTTGGTTGGATACGGGGGATCGGGGATTTATCTTCGAAAAGGATCTCTATCTCTGCGGCAGATACAAGGACATGATCATCGTCCGCGGAAAAAATCACGATCCGGCCCCGCTCGAAGAATGCCTGGATGCCCTGCCCGGAATCCGCAAGGGCTGCGCGGTGGTTTTCGGAGAATTGGACGCCGAATCCGGCACCGAAAGGCTGGTGGTCCTTGCGGAAGTCAGGGATTCCGAATTGTCGGGAACTCACGAGGAACTCATGAAGGCGATTCAAGATCGTATCCTCAAAGAATACCAATTATCCGTTTCCGAAGTGGTTCTGCTCGAGCCTGGAACCTTGCCGCGGACCTCCTCCGGAAAAAAACAGCGGCAATCGGCCAAGCAACTTTGGAATCAGAACGCCCTCCTCCCGCCCGAAAACCGTCCCACCTGGATTTATTTCCGCGAAAGGGTCAAGGGGTACCTCCAGCAAAAGTTCCATGGCAGGAAATCAGCCGAATAAGATCTTTCTCAGGCCAGTTGAGGGCGGATATAGGTGCCCCATCATGCCGATGAAGGCTTCGGAGCGCTGTGGTGTCGCGCTCAAATATTTCGCAATTCGATTCACCGTTTTGGGACGCTTGAGCACCCATTGAAAAAATACCGAGAGACGATTTTTCCAACGAAAATGGCGGGTCTTCAGCCGCGCATATTTTTTCAGATAGACATCCACCTCTTCACTCCCCTCCTCCTTCATACGAATGAGTTGAGTCGCCAGACAAGAAGCCGACCATAAGGCCAAGTATAGTCCCTCCCCAGTCAGCGGATCGTAAAGCCCGCCGGCGTCCCCGATGAGAACGGCTCGATGGTCGATAAAATTCGAGACGGAGTGATTCACGGGATAGGTACTGTGAATGGGAATGGACTCGTTCCAGGCCAACCGATCCCTCAAGTCATGGGACTGGTCGAGGTAATGAGCGATAGCTCCCTTCGCCCCATTCTTTTTTTTGGCTTGATCGGCCTCGCAGACGAGGGAAAAATTGATATGTCCCGCGGGAGAGGCGTTCAGGCCGAGAAAGGCCCCGTCTCCATAAAAATACATTTCCCCAAATCGTGCGTCCCGCATTTGCCCAGGGATGAAACAATGAAGGGCGATTCGGGGAGTGGCGTATTTGAGGCGCAGTCCCAATTCCTTCGCGACCACGGAATGGCGGCCATCCGCCCCGATGAGAATCCCGCGGTTATTTTTCTCCCCCGTCTCTAAAAGGAGTTCCCATCCTTTTGCTTCCCGCCTCAAAGAACGCACCTTGCAGCCCATGCGGATTTCCGCGCCGGCCTCTCTCGCTGCCTTGAGCAAGGCTTCCTCCATCACGACCCGGTCCAGGGCATAGCCATGGCAAGGGCGGCCTTCTTGCTCCGGAAAACGCGCTTCCATCGTTCGCCCGTCCGGGACGTGAAATAAAATCCCCTCGATGGCGGGAAATCGATCGGAAAGAAAATCAGGAAGGCCCGCATCCTCGAACAAACGGGAAGCCGAGGGAGAGAGGTACTCCCCGCAAACTTTCCTTTGGATCGTTTGGGCGGCCTCGTAAAGCACGACGGAAAAACCGGCGCGACTGAGCAAATAGGCGCAAAAGGCTCCCGCCGGCCCGCCTCCAACGACGGCAATTTCGAAATCCTCGGAGGTCAAGAAACCTCCCTCGGGCGAGAAAGGAAGCCCCGCAGGTCGGTGGATTTGGTGATCAAGCTCGGCACGATGTAGAGGGCGGAAATCATCCCCATAAATACCGTGAAGGCGAGGGCTCCGCCGAACTGCTGGATGGGAACGAAACCGTAAAAGCTCAACACCGCGAAACCCAGCACCAAGGTCATGGTGCCGATGAGGACGGGGATGACGATGGTATTGAAATATTCCTCAAAGGTGGGCAGCTGCCGCTTCGTCAGGGCATGGATGATGTGGAAGGTGTTTCCCACCACGATACCGATAGCCACGGGAAACACCATGACCGTCGCGATATTGAGGGAAAAACGG
>JAIOPF010000110.1 GCA_021414045.1 Deltaproteobacteria bacterium
GGAATGAAAAGCATGGGTGATAAAAAACCCTGACATTGGACGATGTCATCTTAACTAATTGGAATTATAGAAAAAATTTTAAGCGTCATTTTAGAGGAGGGTGGTAGGTAGAAATTTACCCTCATGGGACGGATTAAGATAATGCTTATCAATCAATAGGTTATAGAATTTACAGGTTTTTGAGCCAAAAAATTCCGGCGCCGATTCCGAGGATAGCCAAGAACAGGCTATACAGAATGAAAGTATAGAGGCGAGGGCTGCCGCGGAAACGTTCTCGCAAACCCATCAGTTCGTAGATGTTCGCCGGGAAGCCGGCGGGAGGAGGCGGAGGGAGAAGAAGCGCGGCGGATTCGCCTTCCGAGGCGGTGCTTAAGCTGGGCGCCGCCTTGCGGTTTCCGAAAATCGATCTTTCCAAGCGAGCTTGACTGAAGGGGTCGATGTTGCCCTTGGCGTTGAAGGTGACGTTTTTAGCGCATTCTTCCGCTTGGGTGTGTTTCAGCTGTTCGGCGATATGGGCGAGCTCGGTGTAATTGATTTCGTCGCCGAAGGCGGCTTTCAAGTCTTTCGCGCTGATTTTTTGTCCCGGTCGGAGTTGGGCAAGGAGTTTCAAAAGCAATTCGTTGTCGATGGCGACCTGGGTGAACTTTTCTTCCTTGGTTTTTTCATCCTGCAGGTATTTTAAATCGCCGACGAGGACGTTGCCTTGCCCCTCCTTCTTGAAGAGGCCGCGGAAAATCGTCGCGAGCACCGCCTCCATCGATTTCTTCGCGCCCTTTTCTTGGTTGCCCATCTTCATCATGCGGCCGAAAAAAGCTTCCCAGTCGCTTTTGGCAGGGAAGGAGGGCTCGCCGCCGTTCAAGGATTTTTCGAGGTCTTTTCCTTCTTCGAGGACTTCATGCAACAGCAAGGCGAAGCGGGTTTCAAAATCGAGCTGGCCTTCGCCGCCGCCTTCTTCCGCGCGCGCTCGTGCTTCTTGGAAGCCTTCGGTTTCGGATTTAAGGTGATCCGTTTCCTTGAGCGAACCGCCTTCCTTCCGGGCATGCATGCCGCGCTGCCGGATGACCTTGTTCATCATGGCCTGGGCTTCGGGGCTCAGGGGATGGTCTCCTCCGTCTTCGCTGGGCATTTCGGTGAGGCTACCGTCGTCGTTCATGCGGAAGGCGCGGAATTCCTTTCCGTCCTTCACGAAGACGAGATTGCCACGCACCATCACCGCGACCGGAACCTGGCTATTGAGAAATTGTTGGCCCGCCGCCCCGCCCAATTGATTCATGATCAGGCGTTGGACTTGCTGGAGGAAACCTCCAGGATTGAAAGCGCGGTTGGCGAAGGGCCTTGCGGCCGTTTCTCCGCCCGAACTGTAAGCCATGGCGTAATTAATGATTAGCGGAGCCACGTGTTCTTCGCCGCCCATGGGGGTCCTAGGCAAAGTGGGCAGCGTTCTAGGAAGGGTGCTTCCGTTTCCGGCGGGGTTTCCGCGAGCGCCGGCCTGGGGATTGGGACCGCTGCCTCCGTTGGCTTGTTGCTGTTGTTGCCTCTGCTGAATTTGGGTCCGCGCCGACTCGGGAGTGTTGGGCGAATTTGCCACCGACCAGCCCTGGGCGGGGATGGAACTGAGCGTCTGCGGGCGGGTCAGCGTGCGTCCGGCATCCCGCGCCTGCTGTTGGCTGGAACTTCGCGCCAAGAAACCGTCCATCTCGGTTTCGCGCACCAGGCCTTCGCCGACCTCGCGGCCTCGGGCTCGGTCGGCGGACCCGGAATCGCCTTCACGCGGAGTCCCTTCGGCGGGTCTTCCTTCCGTGTGCTGGGGGGCTTCCCGCGTCTGCTCTTGGGTCTGGGTTTGCTGGCGGAGGTTGGCGGCTTGTTGTTGGGCGTCGGTAGGCTTCGCTTGCTGGGCTTCGAACATGCTGTTGAGAATGTCCACCCCGCTCCGGGGAGGACCACCAACGCCGCCGCTACCGCCGCTTCCTGGGGATGCCATGTCCGCTCCTTAAATTAGGCCTAAACAACCTGATCCTAGCGAATTATCGGCGGAAAGTCTTATGGAATTCCGTATTTGGCCCTTTTTTCCGCTTCCCTTGACCCTTTTCAGGGGTGGGATTAGAGAGTCCCGGCCTTATGCAGAAGATCCAGGAATTATTGGATTCCACGGCCTCCGGAGCCAGCCGTGACTTCAGCGGCCTCAGCGGGTCGGCCCTGGCCTATGCCCTTGTCCAACTTTTTCGAAAGGAGGGCCGGCCGCTCCACGTCTTTTTACCGACCCCCAAGGCGGCCTGGGAGCTGGAGGAGGACCTGCGTTTTTTCCTCGGTTCTTCCGAGGCCGTCCTCTCACTGCCGCCCATGGGCATTTTGCCTTATTACGGCCTTAGTCCGAATCCCGAGGCGGTGGCCCGGCGCATGGCCGCGCTGCATGGATTGCTCCAGCGTCGCGAACCCTATCTCGCGCTATTTTCGATGTCGGCCTTGACCCGGCGCCTGCCGCCCAAATCCATTTTTGGCGAATATTCGGACTATGTCGTGGCAAAAGAAGACCTGCCGAGGGAGGATTTTCAGAAAAAGCTGCTCGCCGCCGGTTATCTGCACGTGCCCATCGTGGAAGATCCCGGCACCTTCTGCAAACGAGGCGGCATCCTGGATTTGTATTCCCCGCAGATGGAGCGGCCGGTGAAACCCTGGCTTTGGCGAATCGCCGTTTCCGGGAGCACGCCGACGAACTGGGGCTGTCTAAAGGAGAACGCGATCCTTTCTTCGAGGCCCTCAAGCACCGCATGGCGCCGCCGGCCCTCGAGACTTTCCTTCCGCTTTTTTACGAGAAGACCGCCACGATCTTCGATTATCTTCCCGGCCAGAGCCGCTGCGTGTGGGTCGAGCCGGAGTTGAGCCGGCGGCATTTCGACGAGTTGCGCTCGGAGGCCGACGCCGCTTATCCCAGCAACCACACGGCGGAACGCGCGGTGGCTCCCGCGGAACTCTTCTTGAATTGGGGCGAAGTCGAATCCGCGATCGAGGCGAGGAAGGCTTGGAACTACCACGAGCTCGCCGGAGGCCCCGACGTCGCCTCCTTCGCGGTGCGGGGACACGAAGAGTTGAGCGCCTTGCTCAAGCACGCGCATCTCAGCGAAGAGATGCTCAAGCCCCTGACCGATCGCTTGAAGGAATGGCAGCGGCAGGGTACCCGCATCTTGATGGTCGCTGGCACCCATTCGCAGCGCTTGCGCCTCATGGACCTCCTGGAACGCGCGGGGCTGCGCTTGCGGGAATTGCCGGGCGGTTTTCCCGAATTCGTCGACCTCCGCGCCCAATCGCAGCCCATCTATCTTTGCGAGGGTCACTTGTCGAAAGGCTTCCTTTGGGAGGGCGAGGGAATCGCCCTGCTCACCGACGAGGAAGTCTTCGGCGAGAAACAACGGCGGAAAAAAGGGGAATCGAAGAAGGCCGAAGCCTTCACGACCTTCGACGAGTTGGGGGAGGGGGATTACATCGTCCACGAGGAGCACGGGCTGGGCGTCTACCGCGGCCTGCAGACCCTCGCGCTGGACGGGCATCCGAACGACTTCTTGCTGTTGGAATACTTGGGCGGCGACAAGCTCTACCTACCCGTCTACCGGCTGAATCTCGTCAGTCGCTACAGCGCCCAAGAAGGGGCCGTTCCGCGCCTCGACAAGCTGGGCACCGGCACTTGGGACAAGAACAAGGCCAAGGTCAAAAAGGCCCTGCGCGCGATGGCGGGGGAACTTCTCAAGCTCTATGCCGAACGCGCGACGCTGCGCGGGCATGCCTTCAGTGCCGGGGGGATGCTCTACGAAGAGTTCGAGGCGACCTTTCCCTTCGAGGAGACGCCGGACCAATTGCGGGCCATCCGCGAGGTCAACCAGGACATGGACGAAGAGCGGCCCATGGACCGGCTCATCTGCGGCGACGTCGGCTTCGGCAAGACCGAGGTCGCGATGCGGGCGGCCTTCCGCGCCTTGGTCGACAACAAGCAGGTCGCGGTCTTGGTGCCGACGACAGTATTGGCCTTGCAGCACGAGCGCAATTTTCGGGCTCGCTTCCAAAATTTCCCCGCCTCCGTCGAGATGCTTTCGCGCTTCGTCAAACCCAAGCAGCACCAAGAGGTGGTTGAAAAATTGGCTCAGGGAAAAGTCGACATCGTCATCGGGACTCACTCCCTGCTGGGCAAAGAAATCCAATTCAAGGATCTTGGCTTGGTGATCGTCGACGAAGAGCACCGCTTCGGCGTCGCGCAGAAGGAGAAGATCAAGAAGTTTAAGAAGTTGGCCGATGTTTTGACGCTGACGGCGACACCCATTCCGCGCACTTTGAACATGTCCCTTTCCGGGATCCGCGACCTCTCCGTTATCGCGACGCCGCCCGTCGACCGGTTGGCCATTCAAACTTTCGTCGCGCCTTACAACGAGCCTCTGATCCGCGAAGCCATCCTCCGCGAGCTTTCCCGCGGAGGGCAGGTCTACTTCATTCATAATCGGGTGCAGAATATCTTGGAGATCCAGCGGCGCTTGCAGGAGATCGTCCCCGAGGCCAAGATCGAGGTCGGCCACGGGCAAATGGAAGAAGGCCAGCTCGAGGAAGTGATGATCCGCTTCGTCAACCGCGAGTTCAATGTCTTTCTCTCGACGACCATCGTCGAATCGGGACTGGATATCCCCTCGGCCAATACGATGATCGTCAATCGTGCCGATACTTTCGGCTTGGCCCAGCTCTACCAATTGCGGGGGCGCATCGGGCGCTCCAACCTCAGGGCCTACGCTTATTTGATGATTCCAGGACAGGATGCCATCACGCCGCGGGCCCGCGCCCGTCTGTCGGTGTTGCAGCGCTATACCGAGCTGGGATCCGGATTTAAGATCGCCGCCCACGATCTCGAGATTCGCGGCTCCGGCAACCTGCTCGGCCCCGAACAATCCGGCCAAATCGCGGCGGTGGGCTACGACCTTTATACCCGCCTGCTGGAAGAGGCGATCATGGACGTGAAGGGCGAGACGCGGCGCGAGGCCCCCGATCCCGAATTGCAGCTCAAGCTTTCGGCCTCCATCCCGGAAGAATACATTCCCGAGACGACGATGCGGCTGACCCTATATAAGCGGCTCGCCAGCGTCGCCGATGAAGCCGAACTGGACGCCTTGGCGGAAGAGGTCCACGACCGTTTTGGAAAACTCCCCGAGGCTGTCCAGAACCTTATCGTCGTGATGCGGGTTAAGGCCCTTTCCCGGCGCGCCTGGATCAAGTCGGTGCGCCTGGAAAGCCGGCGGGTGGTCTTCCTCTTCGATCCCGAGTCTCCCATCGACGTGGCCGACCTGACCAAGACCATCGCCCGCGAGCCTTCCCGTTTTCGCTGGTTGGCTCCCCAGGAATTGGCGATGAATTTCAAGGCCGGCAAGGAAGACGCGGCCCTGGATTCCATCCAGAAGTTCCTGGCGGGATTGAGGGTCGGGGATTAGTTGCCAGTCCCGCGGCGATTCTGTTAGGCAGGCGCCATGGCCAGACGGCTTATTCCATGGGTGCTTTTCCTGCTGATTTTCGGCGCTTGCACCCATTTCGATCCCGAAACAGTGACGGCGACCCTCGACGGAGTTCCGATCAAGGCGCGGGAAGTCCAACAGGCCCTGGAAAGGGAAAAGGAGAAATATTCTCCGGAAAAACTGCGTTCCCGGGCGGACTTTCTCAAGATCAAGGAGAAAACCTTGGGCGAGATCATTGACCGCCGATTGTTGCTCAAAGAGGCGACGGCTCAAGGCACTTTCATCAGCGAGGAGGAATTTCAGGACGAACTTCGCAAATACAAGAGCAACTATACCGAGGTGAGTTTCCAAAAGATGCTTCAAGAGCGGGGGATTTCCAATGAAGCATGGCTTCAGCTGCGCCGGGAGAGCTTTATCGTCTCAAAATTCCTGTCCGGAGCCGGCCCCGAGGATCACGACGTGGACCAAGAGGCCGTCAAGAAGTACTACGACGAGCACTCGGACGAGTTCAAAATTCCCGAGACGGTGCACGTGAGGCAGATCGTGACCGACACCAAGGAAAAGGCCGAATCCATCCTCCGGCGCCTGCGCCAGGGCGAGAATTTCGCCAAATTGGCCCGAGACCTTTCCCTATCCCCGGACCGCTCCGAGGGGGGGGATTTGGGGTTCATCCCCCGGGGTAGCTTTCCCAGGGAGTTCGAGGTCTGTTTTACGATGAATCCGGGCGAAATTTCCCCGATAATTCCGAGTCTTTACGGCTTCCACCTGTTTAAGGTAATAGAGAAGGCGCCTGGCCGGACCCTGGATTTGACCGAGGTAAGCCAGAAAATTTTCCTGCAACTAAAGCAGCAAAGTCGCGAAAAATATATGAAAACCCTTTTGGAGAGGCTGCGTTCTCAGGCCAAGATTGAAATCAACCGGGATGTCCTGGAGAGGATGACTTTATGAAGGTTATGAAACGAATTTTCCTATTCACCCTAGTTCTGACGGTTTTCTCGTCGGCGCTGAAGGCCGAGGTTGTCGATAAGGTCGTGGCCGTCGTCAATGACGAACCCATCACCCTCTACGAGGTCGACAAACTGATGGCTTCCAACATGGATGAAATCAAGAAGGCCGAGGGCGCGTCGATCAAGAAGGAAAAATTCACCGACTACCGCAATCAGGCACTGGAAAAGCTCATCGGCGACCGCTTGATCGATATCCAGATGAACCAGATGAAAATCTCGGTGACCGAGGAAGATGTGCAAAAGGCCCTCACCAACATCATGCAGCGCAACAATTTCACCAAGGACCAGCTCGTTCAGCAGCTCTCCCAGAAGGGAATGTCCTACGATCAGTATTTGGTCGACTTGAAGTCGCAATTGAAAAAGGTGAAGTTCATGGGCGCCGTGATAGCCCCTCGCGTCAAGGTGACCGACGCGGACTTGGATGAATTCTTCGCCGAGCATAACGATAAATTCGGCAATTTTCAAAGTGTCCAACTTTCGCAGATTATCATCCCTGTTTCGGCCACCGCCGATGGAGTCGAACTGAGCGCCGCTCAAGCAAAGGCCCAAGATGTCTATCAAAAGGCCAAGGGTGGGGCGAACATGGAGGATCTTGCCAAGAAGTATTCCTCGACCCCGCAGTTGGCCGTGCCGGCTATCTATCAAGTGAGTCAATTGGCCCCGCAACTGGCCGAGGTGGTGGGAGATATGAAGCCGGGCGAAGTCGCACAGCCGGTCCGTTCCGAGATGGGGCTGCAGATCGTCAAGCTGGTCGAGCGCAAGACCTTGGCCGGAGAAGAATACCAGTCGGTTCGCGAGCAGATCCGCGAAAAGGTCTTCGAGGCGAAGGTCCAGGAAGAGCTCGATAAATACGTCAACGAGCTGAAGACCAAGAATTACGTCCAAATCAAGAATTTCTCATGATCCCCGTATGACAACCATCGGCATCACGATCGGCGATCCCTTGGGTATCGGGGCCGAGATCACGCTCAAGGCCCTCGCTAAATTCCCACAGGCTCAGGCCTTCAGGGTCTTCGGCGATCCAGAATTGCTTGCAGGTCTTCCGGAGTCTCGCCTCCGATCGGTTTTAGTTCCCAAAGCTTCGAGCGAGTATTCTCCTCAAGAGGCGGGCAGAGCCTCGATCGCTTATCTTGAAAGCGCGGTTCAGGCCTGGCGCGAGGGGGATATTCAAGCCCTCATCACCGCGCCCATCTCGAAAAGCCATGTGAATGCCGCCGGATTTCCATTTCCGGGGCATACCGAATACTTGGCGGACCGCACGCGGACGAAGGACTTCGTCATGATGATGGCCGGCCCTCGATTGCGGGTGACTTTGGTGACGATCCACGAGCCCTTGAGCAGGGTTCCCTCGCTCTTGACCCGCGAGAAAATCCTTATGACGCTGGAAGTGACCTATCGCGCCTTGCAGGAACGTTTTCGTATCAAGCTGCCGAGGGTCGCGGTCTGCGGCCTCAATCCCCATGCCGGAGAAAACGGCCTCCTCGGCCGCGAGGAGATCGAGATCATCGCGCCCGCCCTGGAAGAAGCCAAACGCCGCGGTTTTCCCGGCGAAGGCCCCAAGGTTCCGGATGCCGTTTTCCACGAGGCCTACGAAGGAAAATGGGACGCGGTGGTTTGCATGTACCATGACCAAGGACTCATTCCCTTCAAGATGATTCACTTTCAGGACGGGGTGAATGTGACCTTGGGAATTCCCCTGATCCGAACCAGCCCCGACCATGGGACGGCCTTTGACATCGCGGGACGCGGGATCGCCGACAGCTCCTCGATGGAAGCGGCGATTCGCATGGCCATCGAGATGGCGGAATAGGAATTTATGAAACGCATTGTCGTCGGCATCTCCGGTTCCAGCGCTCCCATTTTGGGCGTGAGGCTGCTCGAGGTTTTGCGGGACATTCCCGAAATCGAAACTCATCTAGTGGTCAGCGACACCGTCGCTCAGACCTTGTCCTATGAAGCTCCTGGATGGGATTTGCCCAAGCTGCAATCGCTGGCGACCGTGCATTATCCCAATCATCAGCTGGCCGCCGCGATTTCCAGCGGCAGCTTCGCCACCGACGCCATGGTGGTGATCCCTTGCAGCATGCGCACCCTGGCGGCCATCGCGACGGGGCTGAGCGACAACTTGTTGACCCGTGCCGCCGACGTGACCTTGAAAGAACGGCGCCCCTTGATCTTGGTCGCCCGTGAAACGCCGCTGCACCTGACTCACCTGCGCAACATGACCGCCGTCACCGAGATGGGCGGCATCATCGTTCCGCCCGTGATGGCTTTTTATCACCAACCCAAAACCATCCAGGATTTGGTCGATCACACGGTCGGCAAGGTTCTCGATCTCATGAAAATTCCCCATGCGCTCTTCCACCGCTGGCAAGGCCCGAAAAGTTAAAGGGGAGGGCGAGACCTTCGCGACCCAGGTGCTCGAAGTCGTCCGCAAGATCCCTCGGGGCAAGGTATTGACTTACGGTCAGGTCGCCGCCTTGGTCGGGTCACCCCGTGCGGCTCGCATCGTCGGCGGCGTGCTCTTTCGCTTGGGCAAGAAGAGCAAAGTTCCGTGGCAAAGGGTGCTCAATGCTCGGGGAATGCTTTCGACTTACCGTGTGGGCTGTGGGGAAGAACAGAAAAAGCGGCTCCAAGCCGAAGGGCTCCGCTTCAACCGGCAGGAAGCCATCGAGCTGGAGCGCTATCAATGGTGGCCGACGGCCCGACAGCTCAAAGCGTGGCGGGTGGACGACGATTTGGCCGCCTCCATTCACCAAAGATTCGGCTGGTGAGCCTTTAGCAACAAAAAATCCATCCTGACGAAGAGAGTGCATTCCATGTAATGGATTGTGGTGAGGTTTTCGTGATCTCGGGTAATGAAAGTCCCGCTTGGCTGCGGCGTTTGAGCGTCGCGGATCGCGCGGAATATGCTTCTTTTAGCGCCGAAAGCGACGCCGTTCTTCGCGGCGAGGCCTTGTTGAATTTCGCCCAACGCCAAGAAGTCGCGGGAAGTTTGGAGGCGGCGGCCGATATCTATGCGTCCATCCGCGAGACTTGTCCCGATACCGTCTTGCAGGGCCGGGCGAGACAATCCCTCGACGCAATTCTGGGCCGCGGTTCCGGCGGTCCCCGAGCCGAGTTTCTTCTGCGTCGCCTAACTCAAGAGGCGGCGGAGCCTTCCTCATTGCTCGCGATGGGTCTTGCCGGCGCGGCTTTTCGCATGACCCGATTAGCTGTCTTGAGTCGACTCTCGGCTTCTCCGACGGCCCATTTTCTTAGCCGCGGTTTTGGCGCAAGGGCCCTCTCTGGACTCGCCGGTTTCGCCGTCGAGGCACCGACCTTTACTCTGACCGGACGTT
>JAIOPF010000107.1 GCA_021414045.1 Deltaproteobacteria bacterium
TAGAACGGCTCATCGGGGAAGGCGGAATGGGCCGGGTTTACTTGGCCTGGGACGAGATTCAATCCCGACAGGTGGCGTTGAAGACCCTGCTTTCGTTTCGGGATGCCGCTTGTCTGGCGGAAGAATTCCGGCTCTTAACCCGCCTCTCCCACCCGAACTTGGTGGAGATTTACGATTTTCACTCGGAGGCGGCCGATCAATGCGAAGGACAAGAGTTGAGCGGCCCCTGCTTCAGCATGGAATATTTATCGGGGCTAACCCTGGACCGTATCGAATCGAAAGGCTCGGTTTCACCGGAGGGATGCCTGAAATCCTTCGGACAACTGCTCTCCGGATTGCATTACCTCCATTCGCGGGGTGTCCTGCACCACGACCTCAAACCCGGAAATCTATTCCTGCAAGAAGACGGGAGTTTAAAACTCCTCGACTTCGGATTGTCCGGGGAATCCGAACCTTCGACGGCCTCGGCCCCTCGCGGCACCCTCTTCTACCTGCCCCCGGAGGCCTTTTGGGGCGAATACGAGGCGCGAAGCGATCTGTTTTCCGTCGGCGTGATATTTTATCAATGGCTGTGCGGGAATTCGCCCTACCCACAATGGCCGCCCCAAGGCGCGTCCGCTCTGAGGCCCCCGGAAAACCTGGCCAAGCTCCGAGGCGACCTGCCGGAGTTTTTTTGCGAGGCCATCCATCGCCTGCTCCAAGCCTCGCCCGCGGACCGCCCTTCCTCGGCCCTGTCCTTGATTCAATTTTTGCGCCGTCATGAGGCGGTTTTCGACGTGGCGATCGAAGGCGAAACGATCGCCACCTTACCGCCGCGCTTGGCCTACCAAAAACCCGCCGAGATTTTTTCCCAGGTGGAAAAATCGATGCACCGCGATCCGCCCAAGATTGGACCGGAGATATTTGTCCTAAGCGGTCCCGGCGGCAGCGGACGCAGCCGCTTTTTCGAAGAGCTGCGCTGGCAGTGGCAACTGGGCGGCGGCGCATGGATTTCGCTGACGCCGAATCATGCCGAGTCCTGGCTGCGGATTCCCCGAATCCGATGGGGAATTCCCGACTCTCGCCAATCGCTTTCGCTTCCGGAAAGGATCGAGGAACTGTTCCACCTCCCAACCGAGCGTCCTTCCCTCCTCGCCTGCGAGGATCTTCACGAATGGCCGGAATCTTCCCTCCAAGAGCTCCTTTTGCTGCTCCGTAGCTGGCCGCAAAACGCGACGCCGCTTCGCCTGCTGATGGATCTCAATAGCGATTTTGAATTTCCGATACTTCATCGACTCCGGTCGGCGCTGGAATCTCAACCGAAGGCCTCGCTCCTTCTCTTGCCCGAACTCGACGCCAACCAAAGCGAGGCGCTCTTGAAGTCGGCTCCCACCGAAATCCCGCCACCGTCGGAATGGATTCGCCATGCCGTTAAAAATTGCGGGGGCAGTCCCATGCTTTTAACCGAGGCCTTGCGGCGAGGAGTCGCCGAACATTTTTCCGAGACACCGGAGCTCCTCGGCCATCCCTCCGAAAGAATCGCCGAATCGTGCCGACGACGCTGGGAAGCCTTGTCCCCGGAAGCCGCCCAACTGCTAATCCTCTTTCTAGCTCGAGGAAATTCCGCCGACCTCGCGAAATGCCGAGAAATATGGCCGCTAGCCCCGAAGACCTTCGACACTTCCCTTTTGGAATTGGAGCAGAAGGGCTTATTGCGTCGCGATCCCGAGCATCCCCAGCGCCGAGATTTCGCCCAAAACTCGCTGCGTCCGACTTATCTCGAACTCTTTCCCTCCGAAGCGCGGATCAGCGCCCATCGCGCGTGGCTGCAATCCCCTTTGAACCAGA
>JAIOPF010000114.1 GCA_021414045.1 Deltaproteobacteria bacterium
ACCTCAATCTTCAAGAGGAAATGGAGCAAAGGCAAAGGGCCGAGCGGGAAACCCTGGAGGCCCTGGAAAAGGAGAAGGAGTTGAACGAGCTGAAATCCCGGTTCGTTTCGATGGCCTCCCACGAATTCCGCACTCCCCTGAGCGCCATCCTGACCTCGGTTTCCCTGATCGACCGCTATCATCTCCCCGAGGACGAGAAAAAAAGAGCGAAGCATGTCCAAACCATCAAGTCCTCGGTTCATAGTCTCACCAATATCCTGAACGACTTCCTCTCCTTGGATAAGCTGGAAAAGGGAAAGGTGGAATATCGCCCTAGCCAATTCGACTTGGTCGGTTTCGCGACGGAACTGGCCGACGAAATGCAAGAACTCGCGAAACCAGGCCAACGCATCGTCTATCGTCACACGGGCTGCGACGGACCCGTTTTTTTGGACAAGCATATGTTTCGCGGCATCCTGATCAACTTGCTTTCCAATGCCATCAAATACTCGGACGAGGGACAAGAGATTTCCTTCACCAGCGAGATGGATCTCACGAACCTCACGCTCACCGTGCAAGACCACGGCATCGGCATCCCGGAGAGCGACCAGAAGCACCTGTTCGAGACATTTTTCCGCGGCAAAAACGTCGCCTCCATCCAAGGAACCGGCTTGGGCCTGAATATCGTGAAAAGATGCCTCGATTTGATGGATGGCCGCATCCAGTTCTCCAGCGAAGTGGACGAAGGCAGCACTTTCAAGATCTTCCTCCCCAAAACGAAGAAGGCATAGCGTATGAAAAAAATCCTGCTGATCGAAGACGATAAAATGGTGCGGGAAAATACCGCCGAAATCCTAGAATTGGCGCGATATTCCGTCACCACCGCGGAAAACGGGAAAAGAGGAATCCTGCTGCTCAAGGAGTTTGTCCCGGATTTGATCATTTGCGACATCATGATGCCCGAATTGGATGGTTACGGCGTCCTCCATATCTTGTCTCGGGATCCCGATACCGTCGGTATCCCCTTTATTTTCCTGACGGCGAGGGCCGAAAAAAGCGAGATCCGAAAGGGCATGGAATTAGGCGCGGACGACTACCTGACCAAGCCCTTCGAGGAAGCGGAGTTGCTCAATGCCATCCAAGTTCGTTTGAAAAAAAGCGAGCTCCTCCGAAAGGCGGTTTCCGGCGACGCTGACGGATTGAATCGATTCTTGGATGCGGCGAGAGGCCTCAAAGAGCTCGAAAAACTATCCGAAAAGCGTCCCGTGGCGCTCTACAAAAAAAAGGACATGATCTTCCAAGAGGGGGATTCGCCAAATTCGCTCTTTTTCGTGAGCAAAGGCAAGGTCAAGACTTTCAAGGCTCACGACGACGGGAAGGAATACGTGACGGGATTCCACGTCAACGGCGACTACCTGGGGTATATCCCCTTGCTGGAAAATTCCGCATATTCGGATTCGGCGAAGGCGCTGGAGGACTGCGAAATTTGCAAGATCCCGAAAACCGATTTTTTCGCCCTGCTCTACAAAAACAGGGACGTCGCGGCCCAATTCATCAAGATGCTGTCGAACCACGTCGTCGAAAATGAAAAACAGCTCTTGAGCCTCGCCTATGACACGGTGAGAAAACGAATCGCCCAATCTTTACTGCTCCTGGCGAAGAGTTTCCCGGAAAGCGGCGAAAAGCCCTTGAAGGTTAAGCTGACCCGGGAAGATCTCGCGGGTATGGCCGGAACCGCCACCGAAACCTTGAGTCGATGTTTAAGCGAATTCAAGACCGACAAATTGATCGAGACCGAAGGCCGCGACATCATCCTGCTTGACCGGGAGGCCCTGGAGCGAATGACGTAAACTGATATAGATCAGTCTTTTGTTTGACCTGGCTCATCCTTTTCTTCCTCGCGTTCCGATACCGTCGGGCGATGAAGGACGTCCTCATTCCAACCGACTTCTCGACCGCCTCGAAAAATGCCCTGGAAAGCGCCCTGCCCATCCTGAAAAATGGAAAAGAGCCCATCCATGTTTTATTGTTAAACACCTTCTTGGTTCCCTTCGCCCCTCCCGCCGAATCGGTCGCCCTTCACGATCAATTAAAGCAATATTCTCTGGATAGTCTGGAGAAAACTCGGGCCGAACTCGAAGCGAAGACGCCCCCCGGCGAGATTTCTTTCGAGGCCTTATCCTACATGGGATCCTTGGAGAACGTGGTGGCTTTCCTGGTTCAAGAACGCAAAATCGACTGCGTCGTCCTGGGCACGGACCGAAAGTCCCGATCCGACGAGGTGATTAAAATCATGGGCCGTGTCAGCTGCCCTATCCTGATTGTTCCCTTTCACCCTGCTTAGCGGCTTCCACACTAATGAATCGCCGAGGCGTGTTGGGCAGGATGGACGCTGAACCCGCAGTCCTCGAGATATTTCAGGACCTCGGTCTGCCAAGCCGCGGAATCCGCGAAAAATTTGCCATGTCCTTGCCGGTGGTCGCTGGGATCCATCCCAGGAACAAGGTGAGGCGGGAACACCTTGTGGCGGCTAGGAGGGCCTTTGGCGTCGACCTGCGGGCCTAACACCTCGCTAGGGCCGAGGTTGAAATCATTCTCGGCTTGCAGCAGGAAAATCGGCGCCGTGGCATTCTTGACGGCCTGACTCAGCCTAGGTCCCCACAGCATCCCCTTGCCCCAGGACATCGCCGCCGGCGACATCGCGATAAAACACCGCACGCCCAATTTTTCACGACCGTCGCGTTCCGCCATGAGCAACGTTTGAATGCCGCCGTAGGAGCCCCCCGCCACGACGACGCGCTTCGAATCGACGAAAGCCTGCTTTCGCAGCCATCGGTAGGCAGCCACGACGTCGTCGTTCTCCTTTTCATGCAACTGCACGATCTGGGAAAAAATCCGCCTGCGGTTGGCCGCGTTCGCCTTCAGGATTTTTTCTTGTTCCACGATCCAGTCGCCCGGATTTCCGCCGTGCCCGCGGCGTACCGGGACGAAGAAAACGAAGCCATGTTCATTCCAAAACTTCGCCAGCGCGTGGCTGTCCGAGGGATTTTGATCGCTGCCATGATTCCACAGGTAGGCGGGAAAAGGCCCTTTCCCGGCCGGCTTGTAAAGGAAAGCCTTCATCTGAAGGCCGTCACTTTCGTAATACACTATCTCTGGTTCTGAAAAGCCCCCCTTGGCCGCGGCCGCAGCCTCTGCCTCACTGGAACCCTCTTGATCGATTGACGGGAGAGCGAACAGGGAAAGAGGGAGGAGATGAAATGAAAGGATAAAACTTAGCAATAAAGTCAGCCGAGTCTTGCGAGACATGGGAACTCCCTTAAACAGAGATTTTGTCGCCCGGCCCTTCGAAAGATTCCCGTCGTCGCACGCTCCCGCTCTGGCGAGGCGCGTGGGAATCCTAGCGCCCGATAGACCCGGCAAGGAACCTGAGAGTTAAAAAGGTGGGATGGTGTCGTTGTTTCAAACGGCAATTTTTCAATCTTGCCTTGACGCCCGCCGCTTGGCGGGCCTTTTTTTGGAGCCTTCGTCGGAGGCGGCGAAATCAACCCCTTCCTTCCCTCCATAATCCAGCTTGGACATCATGGCGTCGATTTTCTGTATCTGCTCGACGACCCTCCGCACTTCGGGCGGAGCCTCGGGGTGGGTGTGAACCCATTCCGCGGTCCTCTCTCCCAGCTTGACCAGAAGCTTGCGCTTTTCCTTCTTTAGAAAGGCGCGCTGGGCGGCCGACCGGCCGAGTTTGCCGAAATGACTGAGACTATGCGCCCAATTCGAGGCGCGTTGGAGGATTTTCCTAATCATCATGCCGACTTGACACCCATTCTCCGCCCATATTAGGCTGGTGGTGTGTTTCGCAACCTTTTAAAATCAAAGATTCACCGGGCCACCGTCACCGACGCCGACCTGCATTACGAGGGCAGCGTTTCCGTCGATCTCAACCTACTCGAGGCCGCGGACATCCTTCCCCACGAACACGACCATATCTGGGACGTCACCAACGGCAATCGTTTCGAAACCTACGCCCTAGCGGCCCCTCGCGGCTCAGCCACCGTCTGCATCAACGGAGCGGCCGCCCATTTGGCCAAAAAGGGCGATATCGTCATCATCACCAGTTTCGTCGCCCTGGCGGAAGAAAATCTCGCTGGACACCAACCCAAAGTGGTCTTGGTCGACGCCCACAATCAGATCGTTCCCGAAAAATCCCAGGGCCTGGTCCAGTTCAAGAAATAAGGCGCCCTACTTCTTAGGAAGATAGCGCTCGATCTTGGTAAAAAACAATTCCCTATCGTAATTCTGGGGTCCAACGAATTTATCGACGATATTACCCT
>JAIOPF010000115.1:0-788 GCA_021414045.1 Deltaproteobacteria bacterium
TTGTCCTCATACCACAGACTGACATAAGGAAGATCCTTGGAAAGGATCTTTTGCACTTGGGAATAAATTTCCTTCCGGGTCGAAGTCACGGTCGAGGCCCGCCCCTCTTCCAGCAAACGGTCGAGTTCGGGATTGGAATAATACCCGCGATTGGCTCCCTTGGGAGGATACTGATCGGAAGAAAACGCATAATAGAAAATGTCCGGCTCCGTCACTCCCACCCAAGTCGAACTGTACATCTGGAAATTCCCCGTCTTGATGTCCCGAAAGAAAGTTCCCCACTCGTAAGGACGCACCTCGAGCTGTATCCCCACCTGCTTCAACTGCTCGGAAATGGCGCGAGCCATCGCCACTCGGTCGCGTTTATTGGAGGTCTTCAAGGTGAGGGTGAGCCGGGGTTTGGGTCCGGAGCCGTCCGGATCTTTCAGGCCCGCTTCGTCCAACAACGTTTTGGCCCTCTCGGGATCGTAACCGTAATCCCTGACCTCCGACTCGTAACACCAATTGGAGGGGGCCAAGATTCCGGTCGCCTTCCTCGCAAAACCCTTCAAGCGGTATTGAATCAACAGGTCGCGGTTGATGGCCAAGGCGATGGCCTCCCGGACTCGCTTGTCCTGAAGTTGAGGGTCTCGAAAATTGAAGGCCAAATAGGCGTAATTGATCCCCGTGTCGCTGGCCATCTCGAGCTTGGTTTTCTGACGCAGCCACTGGGCCATGACCAGGGGGATGGCGTTCTGGACCAGGTCGACTTCGCCGCGCAAAAGCTGCAAAACCCGGGTGGTGTCGTC
>JAIOPF010000115.1:830-3482 GCA_021414045.1 Deltaproteobacteria bacterium
TGGGGCACGATGCCCACCGTCAGGGAGGTCAGGAAGGGCGCGAAGGGCTCTTTCAATTCGATCTCGAGGTTGGCATCGTCGACCGCCTCGATTTCGGTGATCCGTTTGAAGGTATCGTAAAGCGGCGAGCGTTTCTTCGGATCCATGAGGGACTTAAACGTGTAGAGTACGTCCTTGGTGGTCAGAGGCTTCCCATCATGGAACAAAACCCCGGAACGCAAATGCAGACGAAGGCGTCGATCGCTACGATATTCATAGCGGTCGACGAGGTCCGGAACCAAACGCAGCTCCTCGTCGTATTTCAGCAAGCCGTTGAAGAGCAGTTGCTGGATCTTGGCCGAATAGGCGTCATTGGGATAGCGGGGATCGAGATTGGCCGGAAAACTTTCAATGGCCACCACAAAATCGCGAGGACCCCCTTGACGGGAGCAGCCCGCTAAGAGAAAGAGTAAGAAAATGAAACAGATCCCCGTCTTGTTGCTCATCGCCTTCTCGTTGATTTCCGGCCCGGTCGCCTGGGGCTCGTCACGTCACGCGGCGGTCAAAACCCCGCCGAAAAAGACCGTCGCCCAAAAATCCAAAACCGCCCCTAAGAAAGTCGAAAAGCCCGCCGAGACGCCCCGCTCTCTCGCCAACTCCGGGCTCAGTCCTCGGGAGCAAATTCAGGCCCTCACCTCACAACATTCCGCTGAGGATGTCCAGTACGGGATCTTGATCCGCGACCTCGAAACCGGACAGGTCCTCTACGCCAAAGACGAGGACCTGCTCTTGAATCCCGCGAGCAACACCAAAGTCCTCACGACCTTGGCCGCATTAGCCTCCTTAGGACCGGACTACACCTTCAAGACCCAAGTCCTGGGTACCGACGGCGCCGCGAAGGGTAGGCTGGAAAGCCTCACGCTAAAGGGATTCGGCGACCCAATGTTCACGAGCGAACGCCTCGACGCCATGGTGCAAAAACTGCGCGATTCAGGCCTGCGCCAAGTCGACCGGGTCTTTATCGACGGCAGTTATTTCGACGGGGAAGATTTCCCCGGCCAGATGGAAGGCCGACAGCGGGACGCCAGCTTCAATTGCAGCGTCGGCGCGATCTCGATCGACCATAACCTGCTCGAGCTGAGCGTCGCCCCCGGCGAAAAATCCGGCGATCCCGCCGTCGTCGAGGCCAAACCCGCGCTGCCCAACCTTCCCATCGAGGAAGACATCAAAACGATCAAAGGACGAGGCCGGGTCATCGTCAAGAACACCCCGGGGGAAGAGCAAAACTTGTCCGTCTCGGTGACCGGGGGCATCTCGCTGAAATCCGAGCCCCAAACCTACAAGCTTTCCATCCATCATCCGCTGCAGTTGGCGGGACTTCGCTTTTTGGCGGCGCTCCAAGCCCAGGGCATCCAAGCCCCTTCCGAAGTCTCCTTCGTGCCGGCACCACCAAAAGCCAAAGTTCTGGCCGAATCAAATAGCCCCCCCTTGAGCGAGATCCTCCAAGAGATCAATAAGCATTCCGACAACTTCATGGCCGAGATGCTGACCAAGGCCTTGGGCGCCAGCTTTGCCGGCCTCCCGGGAACGACGACCAAGGGAGTCTCCGTGGTCCTCAAGAAGCTCAAGGAGCTTGGCATCCGCACCGAGGGCATCTCCATGGAAAACGGTTCGGGCCTCTCCAAGAAAAATCGCCTCCGTGCCGAGACCCTGGCCGAGGCCTTGCAAAAGGCCTATAGCGACCCGAAACTGCGCGTCGATTTCATTTCCTCTTTGAGCGTTCTCGGCGTGGATGGTACACTGAAGCGCAAGTTCCGGCACAGCGACTTGGCCGGGCGCTTTTTGGGGAAAACCGGCACCCTCAATGGCGTGAGCGCGCTCTCGGGATACGTCTTCCCCAAAAACTCGGAGAAAACTCACCCCTATGTTTACTCCTTCATCGTGAACGGAACGGGGAAGAATTTTTGGAAAGAAAAACAATTAGCCCAGGATATCCTCGAAACCTTGCTCAATCTGTAAACGGAAATGAAAAAGCTCCTCGCCCATAAAGCCCTCCTGATCCAAGGAGCCAAAATCCTCGTGGTGCTGGGCTTGCTCGGGGTTCCCCTAGCCCTTTCCTTCGCCAAGCCTAAAAAAGATCCCGTGGCGGAGGCCGCATCCTCGACCGCGGCCACCCCGGCCGCTCCCGCCTCGGCCAATCTCTTTCAGATCCCCGAGGCGCCGACCTTGGCCGAGATTCCCGCTCAACCGGACAAGAAAGATAAAAAGAAAAAGAAAAAATCCAAGGGAGAAGACGCGGAGCCGGCGAACCAACTGACCCACGAGGAAGGCCGTAAGCTGGTCCACTACAAATTCGAGGTCCCGCCCGACCTCAAGCCCGCCGTCGATTTTTGGAAACTGGTCTATTCGAAATACGACCGCCGCAACGAGGTCTTCCATGACACCAAGAATCTCCGCGTGATCTACTCGGTCCTCGACTTCAGCGACATCTACGACAGCGCCGCCCTAAGCCCAGGCGAACGCCGTGTCCTGAGGAAAGAACGCATCGAGGGCGAAAAAAGCCGGATCCGCGCCATCTTGCAGCATCTCTCCCTGGGCGATTACACGCCGGCCCAATTGTCCAAGGAAGAACGCCGCATCTATGACCTCTTCGCGAGCGATCCCGATCCCGAC
>JAIOPF010000116.1 GCA_021414045.1 Deltaproteobacteria bacterium
AAACTCGTCCGTTACTTGCTGGCAATTGACAACCTCTTGCCAAAAATCACAAGCGGCCTTCCATGCCCCAGTCCATACCGAACTTTCGGAAGGTTTTGGCAAGGAGGGTTTAAAATCCCTTAACACGAGTTGGTTTTGTTGCGGGGCATAGAGCATCGGTAGCATGTCGTAGACGGGGGCTAGGCCCAGGAGCTTCTCTCCATCGTGAAAGAACGAGAGGTTGCCATGATGCATGTCGGTATTTCCGATCAGACGTCCGAAAATTTCCAGCCAGCGAATCGTGGCAAGGGCCGCGGCATCGATCTTTTTCTGGGAAAAAAGGGCCTCGGCGGTATCTGTCCATGACTTGAGGTTTCCGACGAATTGAAGATCGAGCGAGCGAAGCGAGAGCAGACCCTTGCGACCTTTGCCGGTGCGGTCAAAGCGTTCCACTTCAAGAAAAAGGCGATTTTCTCCGACTAGGAGACAAGAGGTCGCTGAAATTTGCCCATGGGCGCGAAGCACTTGGTGCGCCAAGTGTTCGCAAATGAGGAGATCGGCCACCCGCTTGCTAATGGGATCGCTCAGGGGGGGAGAGAACTTGACTAGTACGGGAATGATTTCCCGCGGATCTTTTCGCATCGCCAGGAACTTGGGATGCTCACCCGCCGCCGAAGAACCCGGGATGCCAACGGACATGACTCGTTCAGCGAGCTCGGGATATCTTTTGGGGCGTATTTCCCTTGGAATGAGGTCGGGGGGATACAGAGTGTTTCTTAAGTATTGCTCGAAAGCATTTTCTCCGAGAAGATAATTTCCGATCAGGTCCCAACCATATTGAGTGAGATATTGCAGACAATCGGCGTCGTTCCAGTTTTGAATATTGTCCGGAGCTTGCAGGGCAGGATAGAGCCGAGGGACAAGCCGCCCCAAGAATCCGGAAGGACGGAGATCCTCAAAAAGGTAGGGTAGGCTAGGGTAGAAATTGCTCGAAAGGGTTTCTGTCTTGGATTCTAAATAATATCCTTTCGGCTCGATTCCATGCAGTAAGGCGACGGACTTTGCGGTGCCGTCTTCCTTGATGGCGTACACGGGAACTTTTGCATGACCGTCCGGAAGCATGCCTAGGAGGGCGTATCGAGTGAGACGGCCTTTCCCGACTTGAAGCACCCGACCTTCCATTCGCGAAAGCAGTCGAGAGAAAGTCGCTTGGCTGCAACCTAGGTGACGATAGGCCTCCGATGCGGAAGAAGGCCCCGAACGAGCCAAGAACTGTTTCAAACCTTTTTCGAGTTCGTGATAGTTGAGATTTTCTTTTTTTGGCATTTATATAGAATAGTATTAAGAATAGATAAAATCAATATATTCTAGTTAGTTAACATATTTATTGAATAAATTTAGAATAATCTAATGACTTCAAGCTCACACCTTCTTGAAGAAGGGCGATGTCTTCACACAGGATTCCCTCGACATGTGGATCGAGTGCAAGACTGACATGGAAATCAACCCTGTCAAATTGCGCCCGGTTCCCTATCTAGTTCGCGCTGTACTACGACATTTAGTCGCAGCCGATTTTTTTGGAGGTTGCCAACTCTTGGCCCTGTCCCTAGATTTGCGACCATGAAAACACGCCAATTCCAGATCGCCTTCGTCTTGCTGGGAACTCTATTGCCAACTTTCGCAGCGGCTCAATGCTTGCAAGACAAGACGACCAGCGCCCAGACCTTCGTCGGAAATTTTTATCAATGGTATAAGTCCCAAAAGGGATCCTCTTATGACGCCATTTTCAAAGGCAAGGGAGCTTGCTTCGCGCCGGCCCTCCTCAAGCTCATGCAACGTGAGCGTCAGGGTAATGCCTTGTGTCCGGGTGAGGCTTTCCTGGATTGGGATCCCTTCGTCTCCTCCAACGCTTTTATTCCCGCGGAGGTAACGGCAAAGGTCGGCACCGAGAGCGCTGCGAACGGTATAGTCCAGGTTCCCGTTACTTTGACTTATGAGGGTGGGCACGAGTCGAAAAAACTGATCTTGGAATTGTTAAAGGTTCCCTACTGGCAAATCAAGGATCTCGTCGATCCCTCCGCCAATATCCAAGTCAACCAGCGCTTTTCGACGGTCCTCGAGGAGTTGAGCAAAAGCATCGCAGCTTGCCAAAAAGAGAGAGGCCCGAAGGCGACGAAATGAATAGCTCCAAATTTTTTAATTTCTGCTAGGGGTTCACTATGGCCAAGACCGCCACTGTCTACGAATGCCAGCAATGCGGCTACCAAACTCCGAAGTGGTTGGGAAAGTGCTCGGACTGCGGCGCTTGGAATTCCCTCGTCGAGGCCCGTGCCGAGACTTTGACGCGGGGCAAGTCGGGCGAGAACTTCTACAGCCTTACCTCAAAACTAGCGCCTCTCGACGAGATCGGGACCGACGCTCCGCCCCGCGTTCTGACTCGACTCACCGAACTGGACCGCCTCTTGGGCGGAGGCATGGTGCCGGGCTCGGTCATCTTGCTCGGCGGCGATCCCGGCATCGGCAAGTCGACCTTGGTGCTGCAAATCTTGTCGCGCTTGTGCGAGCAGGGCGGAAAAGTCGCTTACCTAAGCGGCGAAGAATCCGCTGACCAGATCAAGCTCCGGGCCGAGCGTCTGGGCGTCAAGGCGAAGCAGCTCTACGTCATGACCGAGAACGATCTCTCCCGCGCCTTGCCTCAGATCGAGGAACTCAAGCCGCAGATGCTGGTCGTTGATTCCATCCAGACGGTTTACCAACCAGACCTAGGTTCGGCTCCCGGCAGCGTGACGCAGGTTCGGGAATGCGCCGGCAAGCTATTGTATCTCGCGAAATCTCGCGGCCTCACGGTGCTGCTCGTCGGGCATGTCACGAAGGAAGGGTCCCTGGCTGGTCCTAAAATCCTCGAGCACATGGTGGATACCGTTCTCTATTTCGAAGGCGACCGAGGACAACCTTACCGAATCCTTCGGACCTTTAAGAACCGCTTCGGCTCGGTGAGCGAGTTGGCCGTCTACGAGATGCGTTCGCAAGGCTTGGTCGAAGTCACCAATCCTTCCGAATTGTTTCTGTCCGACAATCCGGAGTTGTCGCCCGGTTCCGTCGTGGTCAGCAGCCTTCAAGGCACGAGACCCATCTTGGCCGAGCTTCAGGCCTTGGTGACGCCGTCTTCCCTTGGGATGCCCCGTCGCGTGACCGTGGGGGTGGATTCCCAACGGGTCGCCCTACTCGGCGCGGTTTTGGAAAAAATCGTCGGAATCCAGCTCGGTGGCCAGGATATCTTCCTCAACGTCGTGGGCGGACTCGACGTCGACGAACCTGCCGTGGATTTGGGGGTCTTGATGGCGATGGTCTCAAGTTTCCAAGGCAAGGCCCTGGCGAGACGAACCTTGGTGATGGGAGAAGTAGGCCTTAGCGGAGAGATTCGTCCAGTGGCGGGAGAGGCGATTCGATTGCAAGAGGCCAGTCGTCTGGGTTTCCAAAGGGCCATTTTGCCTAAAAAGGGCTCTCAAGAAAAACTACCCAAGGGTCTCGAGTTGGAAAGGGTGGCGAATGTCGGCGCCGCCCTCGACTTATTATAGCCGCGGGACCTTCCCCTCGATAAACCTATCTTTTTTAAGGCTTTAAAGGTTTACTATTCTCATATGGGACTGGGCGACCTCTTCAAACGCTTCAGCAAAGGCCCCACCGAGGCCGAAAAAAAGCCGGAAGTGGCGCCCCGGACCAAGGGTGGGAAAACCCTTCCACCCCTTCCCGCTTACCTCAAAAAGGACAGCTTTCTTCGCGACCCGGATAAAGAAGCACCACCTACCCTCTCGACTCAACCTGAAGAGGTGGCCGATGCGGGTTCCTTTAAGCGTCCGGGAAAATGGCTGAAAGAGCGGTTGGGCGGCGCAACGGATGTCCAAGTAGTGAATAATATTGAAAAAACTAAGAAGGCTTTGAAGCAAAGCGGGGGCATGAACGATCAGGAAATTCAAAGTTTTCTCGATGGTTTCTTGGAGCCCGAAGCGGGGGAGACTCCCGTCTCGACTTCCCCCGCCTTGACCAAGCCCTCAAAACTGCCTTAAGCCCTTCCCTTGAGAATCGCCTGGACATTAGAATAGCGCCTCTGCTACGAAGCAGGACCTAAATTTTGGAGTTACTATGAGAGAAGGCATTCATCCCGAATATAAAGCAGTGAAGATCAACTGCAGCTGCGGCAACATCATCGATACCATGTCGACGTCGGACAACATCACCGTCGAAATCTGCAGCAGCTGTCATCCCTTTTTCACGGGCAAACAGAAGATCGTCGACACCGCCCGCCGGATCGACCGCTTCAAGAAGAAATACGAAAATTTCCAAAAGAATTAGCGTTGCTAATCTTAATTTTTTTGAAACCCATCTCGGGGTCCCGGGATGGGTTTTTTATTAGAGACCGCCATGTTCAAACAGCTTCAAGACGTCGTCGGGCATTACCACGACTTGGCCCGCCAGTTGAGCGAGCCCGGCGTCACCGACGACAGCAAGCGCTTTCAAAAGCTCGCCAAGGAGCATGCGGGGCTGCGCGAGTTGGTCGAGGCCTATGAAAAATACCTGAAGGTGAAGGGCGACCTGGACGGCAATAAAGAATTGCTCGGCGACGCCGACGAGGGCATGCGCCAGATGGCCAAGGAAGAAATTCCCCGCCTCGAAAAGGAAGTCGCGGAATTGGAAGAGCAGCTGAAGTTCTTGCTGCTCCCGAAAGACCCTAATGACGACAAGAACATCTTTTTGGAAATCCGCGCCGGCACGGGCGGAGATGAAGCCGCGCTTTTCGTGGCGGACCTCTTTCGCATGTATTCGCGCTACGCCGAATCGAGGGGTTGGCGCGTCGAGCTGATGGACACCAATGCCACCGGCATCGGCGGCTATAAAGAAGTCATCGTCTTGATCACGGGAGAAAAAGTCTACAGCGACTTGAAGTACGAGGGCGGCGTGCACCGCGTCCAGCGCGTGCCGCAAACCGAACAGCAGGGCCGGGTCCATACCTCGACGGTCACCGTCGCCGTCCTTCCCGAAGTCGAGGACGTCGAAGTGAACATCCAAGAGAAAGACCTGAAGGTCGACGTGATGCGCGCGGGAGGTCCCGGAGGCCAGAGCGTCAATACCACCGATTCGGCGGTTCGTTTGACCTACATCCCGACGGGAGAAGTGGTCATCTGTCGCGACGAGAAAAGCCAGCACAAGAACAAGGCCAAGGCCCTGCGCATCCTGCAGGCGAGGCTGCTCGAGGCCGAGCGGGCCAAGCAGGAGGCCGAGATTTCCAGCCAAAGAAAGAGCATGGTGGGAACGGGAGAACGCAGCGAAAAGATCCGCACCTACAATTACCCGCAAAACCGCTTAACCGACCATCGGATCGGACTGACCTTGCACAATCTGGACATGGTGATGGAGGGGCAGCTCAACCCCATCATCCAAGCCTTGCGGGCCCAATTTCAAGCTGAAGCCCTGAAAGGCCAGGCTTCGTAAGGTTTCCCAAGGCCGCCGGTTCCTTAGAAAACAGGGTTGTGTTTCAGGTTAAAAGGCCCTATACGGTCCGACTTAATAATTCCTTAGATTTTCGGAGTTTATATGGCAGTTCCCGCACATCAGGCTCTCGCGATTGGCAAATATTTGATCAAACAACGCATCCTAGGTCGGAAGCGTTATCCGCTCAATTTGATGCTCGAGCCGCTGTTTCGTTGTAATCTCGCTTGCCCGGGTTGCGGCAAGATTCAGTTTCCCGACGACATCCTCAAGAAGAATCTCTCCGTCGAGCAGGCCCTGGCCGCGGCCCAAGAGTGCGGCGCCCCGATGGTCACCATTCCCGGCGGCGAACCCCTGATCCATCCGCAGATTGAACAGATCGTCGAAGGTTTGCTCAAGCAAAAGCGCTACATCATCCTTTGCACCAATGCCTTGCTCCTCGAGCGAAACCTGTCCAAGTTCAAGCCCAACAAGCGGCTCTCCTTCAGCGTCCATATGGATGGCTACGGAGCCCACCACGACCATTGCGTCGATCGCGAAGGTACTTATGAGATCGCCGTCAAGGCGATCAAGGCCGCGAGAGCCGCGGGACACCGCGTGCTCACCAACACCACGGTTTTCGAAGGGGCCACCGTCGAGAATTTATGCCAACTCTTCGACCACATGATGGAGTTGGGAGTCGAGGGCTTGAGCATCTCTCCGGGCTTCAGCTACGAGAAGGCGCCGGACCAAGAGCACTTCTTGTCGCGCAAGCGTACCCAGGCCTTTTTCAAACAGCTCCTCGACTACAAGCGCGAGCACAAAAAGAATTGGCAGTTCAACAACAGCCCTTTCTTCATGGAATTTCTCGAAGGCAAGCGCGACTACGAGTGCACCCCCTGCGACCTACAACGTTTTTGGCTGGCAAAAGCCCTGCTACCTGTTGACCAACGAGGGCTACGTGAAGACCTTCAAGGAATATATGGAAGGCACCGAATGGGACAAGTACGGCACCAAGAGCGGCAACCCCAAATGCGCGGATTGCACCACCCACTGCGGTTACGAGCCCAGCGCGGTCACTGACGGAATGTCGAGCATCCGTAAAATGATCGAGTTGGGCCGGGCCACGGCTTCGGCTGGACGCGGCTGATCCATTAAATAGAATTTGAAATCGGTTCGAAGCATTTGCGGAGTAAAAAAAAGGAGACGGTTTATACCGTCTCCTTTTTCCTTTGCTAAAGACTAAGGCGCTTATTTTTTCTTGCGCGGACGGAAGGCCCAGGAAAGCGGGCCGAGCAGCAAGATTCCAAAGGCACCCAGATCGGAGAAACCGGTCACGGCAACTAGGCTACAACCGCTGCCTTCGAAGCGCGGCGATCCCGCCGCTGCGGTTTTTGGCGCATCGGGAACCACTTCCTTCGGTGTGTCGGCCGTGGGAACTTCGGGCTGTTTCGGCTCTTCCGGCGGTGGACAGACGACGCCGCAATGAGTTTTCTCTTCAAATTTGGCGAGACATTCACAGGGGCTCAGAATTTTGAGGTCGCCGGCTTCCTCGACTCTAGTGCCGCGTTCGCGAGCAAGGATGGCCACCTCATCCGCCGTAATCGGCGCTAATGGCTCGGTGGCGTCCTGTTTTCGAATTCCCGTCAATTCTCCTCGAGTGGGGGTACCCGAGAGATCGATACAGGCCTTTTTGTAGATAGCTTCCTTTTCCTCGCCCGGATCGTCGCAGTGGTCACGAACGCAGAGTATCGCATCCGTGATTATTTTGAACCTGGGTTTATCGCATGGGTTGACGGCCGCAGGGGCGTCTTGAGCGTGGGCGCTCCAACCTAAGGCCAAACAAGAAAGCAGTAGCGCTGTCGTCCATAAGGATTTCTTCATATCGTCTCCTCCTGATTTTTTCCCCAAACACCTCGTGCCTCAAAATTGAGGCTCGAAATCTGATTATATATCGTTCTTTTGAAAAGGGGGAGTTCACTTTTAATTGAAGAATCTGGCCAATAAAATAGCCTGCGGGCCGGGGATTTCCCGGCCCTTTGCCGTTGGGAATCAGGCTAAGAATGCCGGACATGGATTCGCATCCGTTTTTTGTCCCCCAGGTCATGGCTGGAACGATAGCGCGGAGCCATGGCATGCCAGCGGGCGAATCCGTACATGATATGGCGAAGTCCTTGTACCCATTGTGTCATTTTGGGGCGATTAGA
>JAIOPF010000117.1 GCA_021414045.1 Deltaproteobacteria bacterium
TTCACCTATTATAAAATAGGCTCAGGAAAATCGGCTTCACCATCCACCAAAACTTGCCTCGCCTCCGTCTCACTCCATTTAATCACTGACTCCCCCCTAAGCGAAATGCCCGGATGGGCGAAAGTCAATGGCCTTCTGTGCGCGTGCTGCCCGTCAATCCCGCAGCCAGCGGTCAAACCAGGCCCACGCGGCATTTTGCTCCTCCTGATGAAAACAGTGCGCCTTTGGCGGGTAGAGAAAACGGAAGCGGTCAGGAATTCCAGCCCAGGAAAAACCGTCGGCAATCTGACGAGCTGCCTCCTCCATGCCTTCCGGAGCGAAAAGATGATCGTGCTGCCCCGAGATGACCATTGCCGAACGGGGAGCCGCCAGCAAAGCGAGGTCGGGGACATCGAGCCGCCGCCAGAGGTCCGGCAGTTCGCTGAAGTAGCCAACCGTCCCCACGAAGCTATAGAGGTGCTGCCAGTGGCCGATGGTCGTCCAGCAAGAGCTCACCGAAGCCGCGATACGGTCATCCAATCCCGCGAGAAGATGGGCTCTCCAACCGCCGCCCGAATGCCCCACGCAGCCGATTCGCGAAGGATCGACTTCGGGCCGGGAAACCAGATAATCGACACAGCGCGAATCGTCCCAGAAATTGACCCCGGCCCAGGTGGTTCCCGCCCATCGAAGGTAGCGATTTCCATGGGAAACCATCTCGACGGCCTTGCTGTTCAATTCATCGAATGCCTCCGGGTCCAAATCCAACGGATCAAGCGGGGGCGGCATCATCGGTTCTGTGCGTTGTTGCAGAAACCAGGCCCCCCAGGGCAGGCGGCTTCCAAAATGGAAAGCATCGATGACCAGCACGGCGTATCCGCGGCGGACGAGGTCTTCGGCCATAAACCGTCCGCTATAGGAATCCTTAAGAAATTGGATCAGGCGGGGATGGGATTTTCCCCGGGAAACATAGCGATCCTTTCCCAGCAGCATCGGCCCGCCCCAGCTATGAAGCAAAATGACCGCCGGGAAGGGACCGTCCGAGCCGTCCGGACAAAGAAACCACCCCTCCACCCTCGACCAGGGAGCCGTATTGAATGCCACCCGTTCCGCCCGGTAACCGTCGCGCTGTTGAACCTCCAAGGTTTCCGCCTTCAGATCGACCGGACCCGGATCGTAATGGAGGCAATCGATGACGAACGCTTTCGTCGTTTGACGCCATTCCTGAAAAGAGCCCCGTGGATTTTTCTCCCGCCACCGCGGAGCATGAAGATCGAGCGGTTGATACGCCCGATACCCCTGCAAAAAAGGCTCAAGCGTTCCATACAAACCGCCACTGACGAAATTATCCCGGGTGGAGCGGTAGTCGGCAAAGGGGAGGCCGGTCGGAATCGACGAATCCGGTTCTGGGATGAGCACAGGACGAGACTCGGGTTCGGGGAAATGGATAACTGAGCGGATCGCGGAAGCCATAAAGGAAGGACCCCTTTCAAAAAGCATAAAAGCGGAAACAATACAACGAAGAATTGAAAAATTGCGGTGTGCCTCGCGATTCGCCGGAATTTGAAACCAGTTCGGATCCGCCTTCAATTCAACCTTGAATTTATTCTTGCCGACGAATTCAAT
>JAIOPF010000112.1 GCA_021414045.1 Deltaproteobacteria bacterium
GGCGGCGGATCCCTTGCACTCCCGCCATCAAGAATATCCAGACCTGCTCACGAAACGCGGGCAAGGGACCTACTCACGGGTGCAAGCTCCTAGGGCCGAGGTTTCCGCTAAGCTGGAACGCCCTCAGCTGACGGGACGTCTCTTGACCCAGGGCCTCCATGAGTCCTCCCCGCATCGAGTCGAGGATTTATGCCGTCCCGCCGCTTTCAGCGTCGCTATTCTGCTTGGGGCTTGAAATCTCGCATCCTCGCCAATCAAATCCGCGATAATTTGATTGGCGCTCCTTTTCTCCGGAACTACAATGTCTTTGTAAACCTCAAGGCACTCCGATCCTTTGAAGGGCAAGGAACGCAAAATGGTCGACAAGACTAGCATCGGATCGGGTCTTCCCCTTCCTCCGTCGACGATTCCCCTCTCGGAGGCCGCCGCGACTCCCGCATCCAAGTCTCCAGGCGTGGCGCCGCTTTCCGAATATTTTTGGGAAGTCGCCAAGGCCGGCGCGGAGTATCTCGCCCAAACCGCTCAAACTCTCTCCGAAGCCCAGGCCCCGAAAGAGCTCAAACCCGAAGAAGCCGCCGCCTACTTCGACCGAGCCGAAATGGAATTTCATCGCGCTTACAAGGAAGGTGGCACGGAGGACCAGGCCCGAGTTCAAATCGACGCGATGCAAGCCGCCGTGCCGGGCTTGATGGCCCAGGCCCAAGATCCCGAGGTTCAGGCTTATCTGAAGGCATTCACCGAGGTCACTCCCGAGGAGGCCGCTAAATCCTACGACGAAATGGGAACCATTGATTCCGCCTCCTTGAAGCAGGGCATTGGGAAGGCGCCCGCCGATCCGGCCAAGGCCAAGGTTGCCTTCGAGATCCTTTCTAGGTTCAAGGCTTTGGAGGCGGCGAAGTCGGATTACTTTGATAAATATCATCCGGGTTCCCAAAAAGAACCTAGCCGTCAGGCTTTCTATAAGCAGAAGAAGGCCGAAACGATGCTGCGGGAGATGGGAAGGCAGATTCGTGAAACTCCCTTCTCTCTCGATGCTCAGCGTTTACTCATCGCCCTCGATGAAAATATCGGAGACTATGCCTCTTTGGGCAAGGACCTGGATGCTTGGACCCTGTCGGCGAGACAACTGAAGGATCCCACGGCCAAGACCGAGGAGTTAGCGGCCATTCTCCAACACTGGGCGGGACACTATGTTTCGATCCCGGATTTGAGCGGTCCTGAAATCCAAGCCAAGATTCAGTCCGTCAAGGACGAGATCGTCGCCAATCTCCGCGAAAACCCCCACGTGCTTTCCTATCAAGGCCAGGCGATCTTGGGAGGCTCGGAGCGAGCGAGAAATTTCCTGGATCAAGCCTTTCCTCCTTCGCCGTCCCCCATCATCGTCCGCCCGGACCTGCTTTCCAAGGTGAACCTTGTGGGCATGACCGTTTTTGCGCAGGTGCAATTCGAAGCGGAAGAGTCGGCGATGGCGGCGGTAAAAAAGTTCGCCGCCGGCGATATTGCCGGCGCGAAAGAGGACTACTTGATGGCGCTGGGGAATTTCGCCGAACTTCATGACGAAGCGGCCACCCAAGCCATGGACGGTAAGATCCGGGATATTTTGGGAGCCGGGGCCTCGAGCGCCGAAACCTTGCGGACCTTCGGACGGATGTATGCCGAGGTGAAGGGTAGTGGGGTGAAATTGGAATCTCAGCTGAAGGAGGAGATTTCCAGTTCGGCACTGCTCGGTTCCTTTCTCGAGCCTTCCATCAAGCTGACCCAGGGGGGCGGCGGGACTTCGTCGGAGTTGCTGAAAGTTTCGGAGGACTTGGTTCAGCTCTTGAAAGTGCGCCAGGAGGCCGGGATTTCCAACGACGACCCCTTGATGCTGACGGAACTGGACCGTCTTCAACTCGCCATGGACAAGGCCGCCGTGGCCGAAGGAACTCCGGATCAAGATAAGTTGAAGCTTCGTGAGCAATCGGTGCGCGTCGACGTCGCTCGGCTTCCCGAATACGCCCAGGCCCTCGCCAATCCCATCCGGGAAGGCGGTTACAGCGTCGCCATCGTCGCCTCTTACCGGGGGCCGGAGATGGTCCGGCATCTCGAGGCTTGGCAGACGGCGATCTTTCAAAGCCATCTCGAGCCCAAGGAAGAACTGGGAAAATGGGCCGAGATGTCCGGCGTGCTTTCTCTCTACCAGCCCTTGACCAAACTCGGCGATGCCCCGCCGATTACCCAGGCGAACATCGACGCCTTGGCCTTGCCCATCTCGCAATCCGTCGAGGCCTTGGCGCCGAAGGTGCTTTCAAAAAATTTTCCAGATCTCTCGAGTCAACCCGAGCTATTGGCCCAACTCGGAGGCGATTTATCCACGCTGAGTTCCCAGGCCATGACCCATGGTGATGCGGCCTTTGTCGCCGTGCTCCGCGATCCCAAGGCCTTGGGCGCCTTTGTTAAAATGACCTTGGAAGCGCGCAAATTCGAGGCCCAGGCTCAGGTCATCGAGGGGGATCTGAAGCTGTTGCGGGATACCGCGCCTAATTTTTCCGACAAAAAGGCCAAGGCCCTGCAGCTGCACATGCAGGCCGCGGAGCTTTATGCCAATCGGGGAGGTCCCGCCGAGCGTGTCCGAGGCGCGTTGAGGCCGGCGATGGATTTTTACGAAGGGATTGCCGCCGATCCCGACTTGTCCCAGGCCGACCGTGCCGAGGCCTACTTGGACATGGCGAAGCTCTACCAAGGTCTGGGCTTGAAGGAAGACGCGCTGGCGCTTTACGACAAGATACTTGGCCAGGAACGGGAGCAAAAACTAAGCGGAAAGGAGAACGCGCGCCTGAGTTCCGCGGCCACGATGGCCCGAGGCGAAAAGGCCCTCATGAAAGATCCGCCCGACTACGACGCCGCGAAGGGATTCTTCCATTCCTTGCAAGGCGTCGAGGCGGCGCAGCAACGATACGAGGCCATAGTTTCTTACCAAAGGGCCCAGCGCCTTCCGAAAGTGATCGCGGCTTTGGAGGCCGTGGCCGACGACTACGCCCAAAAGTTGGGGGAGAAAAAGGGCGTGGCGGAGGCCGAAAAATTCCGCGGAGAATTCCAGTCGCGAATCGGCCAGTTTCAAGAAAATCTGCGGACGGGCAACTACCGCAGCGTGGAGGAACTTTTCCAGGATTGGGGATACGTTCATTACGATCCCTTGCAGGGTTACGAAGATCTCAAGTGGGTTACGGGCGAAACCGACTCCATGGATTGGAAGGAATTCAATCGAAAATCCCTGGGGTTGTTGAAGGCCGCCACCAATCCCGAATCCGGCGACAAGGAATTCGCCGAGCTCGGATTGGATATGGGAAAATATCTCGGTTCGGCGGGAGATCTGGATTTTTGGGATTTTCAGGCCACGGACGTGGCCTATTTCTCCGCTTCTTCGCAAATATTGGGGATGATGGAACAAGACCAATTCGTCGGCGCCAGCGCGAAATCCTATCGCAGCGAAATTTCGAACCGCGTCGTCAAGAACATCATCGGGAAGGAATTGGGCAACCTCTCCATCATCGGGGCGGAAAATCTCGGCGAAGCCACGAAGAGCGCCGCGTTGTGGTTGATTCCCGCCGGCGTCGGCCGCCTCGCCGGAACCGGCTTCCGACTCTTGGGCGCGGGAGAGAAGGTCTCGGTATTGGCGAACGTCGTCGCTTCGACCTTCGGAGGGATGCTCGTCGATTCCGCCTGGACCGGGAACTGGGAAGCTTTTTCCGCCAAGGGATTGCAGACCAGCGGAGTCAGCGGTTTCGTCAGTTACTTCGGATACCGTTACATAGGAAGAGTGGGGCATGGGATCGAGGAGGCCGGAAAACTTAGCGCCGCCGCCGGAACTCGCATCGCCGGCCAAGCCGCGTTGAAGCCCGCCTACAAGGTCCTGTTGAAAATGGGGGAATTCACCGCGGGAGGGCTCTTCGAGGCCGGCACCGGCTACGCCAAGGAATCTCTGGGCCTACAGGGCATGAATCCCGAGGAAGCCAAGGCTTCTCCGTGGCTGCGGGGATTCCGGCATTTCATCGTGGGAGGTTTCACGAATTTGCAACAGAACGCCGGCGAACGCGTCGCGGGCGAGGTGATCGATGTCGCCAGCGGAGGACGCGTTTCGGCTTTCGAGCAAAAGATCCATGTCCAAGACCGCCTTGTGGAATTGCAATCCGCGGCCAAAAGCTTGGGATGGGACTTTTCCATCGATTCTGCGCAAGCCTGGATCCAGGAAAGGCGGCCGCCGAACGCGGGAAAACCCGGAGAACAAGAGTTGGCGGCGCTTTTGGCGATGGATCCCAAGCGCCTCGAGGCCATCGGAAAAAATCCCGCCACGGTGGCCGATGCGAAGGAGGTTGTTAGTCATCTTTACCCCGATTTGGACCCCGCCTCTTGGGAATCCCAGACTCGCGCCTTCGCGGTATTGGATTACTTCGATCCCCGCGCCGGAAAATCCATCCGCGAGCAGTTCACGGATTTCCAAAAAACGGCGGCCTCCTTGGAGATTACCTCCCCCGAGTCTATGGGTGCTTTTTACGAATTCGCCTATCAGGGGATTCCCCCGACTCGGTTGAGAAAATATTCGGGGGAATTGGCGGCGGACCCCCAATGCCAAAACAAATTGGATGCCTTGGTCGACGCATACTACGTGAAGCCCGGTTTCCAGATCTCCGAAACTTCGCGCGCCGGCCTACGCGCCGAGGTGACGCTCGATTTATTTCGTCAATCCCTCGAAACCGGAAAGTCCCCGAAAAAACTCCTGACGGCTCAGGCGGCGGAGGCTAGCCCTGGAGCCAAGGCTTCCCCGACAGAACCCGAAATCTCACCGAAGGCACTACAAGCAAGCTACGCCGGTTTTCCCTTGAATTTGGAAGACATCGGCTCCGGCTTCGCCAAGCTATTGGGTTTCGAGACCAAGAAGGCCGCCAAGGAAAAGGGCTGGAAGGCATTGAATGACTGGGTGGAAGATCAAGCCCAGCGCCCGCTCACCTTGGAGGACTCCAACGTCTCCAAAGGAACGGCCGAGGCGGTGGCCAAACGCGCCAAGGAATTCGCCGCTCCCTTGGAGGATTTCTTGGACCAGGCCGGCATCCAACATCCCGGCCTTCGGGAAAAATTCCAGACGGGGACGGCGAAGTTCGGCCTGAGTTCGGAAGTCATGGCGAATTGGACGGCCAAGGGCCCCGAGCTCGGGCGACAACTAAAAGAAATCACGGAAGGGCTGCTCGGAAAGGAATCCTTCGAAACCGCCCAGGGGCAATTGTTGGCTTCGGAACTATTGTTCCGAACGGTGC
>JAIOPF010000113.1 GCA_021414045.1 Deltaproteobacteria bacterium
CGCCAGTCGTATAGCGAGAGAGGATATTTTTGACGGGATTGCCGTGGGCGAGGCCGGCTTTGGCGAAGGCGCCGGTCATTCCGCTAGCGAGACCGGTGGCCGTCGCGTCCTTGATCCAGTTGGCGGCGGTGTCGTCGCCTTGCCTCGCTTGGCTGGTGGCTTTGGAAACGGCGTTATGCACGAGCGAGTTCGTCGCTCCCGCTTTGAAACCCGCGTAGGCCTTCTCCATTCGCGAGGCCTGCGTCGCCACGGTCGCCGCTTCCCGCATTCCCTTGGCCGCCGTCATGGCCGTCTTGAAATCTTTTCCGGCTTTCATCAGGCGCGCCACCGCGACGCCCGTTCCGGCCCCTTCGGTCACCAGCGCCAGAGCCAGCATTTCCGCCGCTTGATCCACTTGACCTAAGACATTCTCGACCCCGTCCATCTCCGCGGCCTTGAAACCGCGATTGAGTTTTCCGTCGGGCTTGAGGGCCGCGGTCAGCCTCGTCACCGTTTTTTGGTAATCCTCGAGATTTTCCACCCCGCGAACGCTTTCGACGAGGACTTGAATCTCCCCGATGGCCTGCTGGATATCCTGCTTGTCGCCGACGTTGAGGACCTCGCCCGCCCATGCCGATCCCATCCGCGAAAGCAAGCCGTGTTGCTTGTAACCGTGCCACAGCTCGCCCTTCAGATCCTCCAGCGAACGCACGAGGTTTTCCTTGCCTGCTTGGAGCTGAAGTTCGGATGCCGATTCGGGGCCGAGCTTCGTTTCGACCGCCACGGGTCGGTAGACCTCGGTCCCCATCTCCATCGCGTGAGTCCATTTGTCGGTGCTCTGCAATAACTGATCGAAAGGCTCTCGCGAGTTCGGCTGCATTTTCTCCAGGGCCGCCGGCAACCCTGCGCCTATGGTGACATCCTGCAGCCAAAGCAGCCAACCGGCCTTGCTCTCATCGGCGATGGGGCCTTTGAGGAATTTTTGCAGCTTCTCGTTGTAGGCCTTGAAATCCTCCGGGCCACGAACGCGCTTGGCTTCCTCCAAGAGCGCTTCGGCGCCCTGCAGGAGATGCAGCCGAGCGGGGATGGTGTCGCCCAAGGTCTCGTCGATCCAGTTGGAGTTTTCGGCGGCGAAGCACCAGAGTTTGCCCAAAGCGGCCTCGGACAAAGAAAGGGCGTCAGTCCGGGAGGATTTCTGCTCGATCAGGGTTTGAATTTGAGCATAGTCCTCGGGACCGACGCGTTTCCTTTGGGAACCCCCGTTGAAGAGGGGCGTGCCCTTTAAATTTTTCGGCGACGCCTTTTGCGCCCGCTCGCGCTGAAAATCCTGGACCCGGTCCAGCATCCAGCCGGAAATTTCCTTGGCCTGAAGCAATTCTTCTTTGCGAATGTCCCAGTTCCAGAAATTCCACCGCGAGAAGACCTGGTTCATCTTCGCGCTCATCACGTGACTGAGCGTTTGCTTGTCTTGTTGGTAAGCGGCGGATATTCCCTTGTTCAACTCCGCCAAGACTTCGTCGCTGTAGTCGCCCGAGGCGTTCTCCAGGATAGCCTGCAGTTTTTCGATGCCGCCTTCACTGCCCCAAAGGCGCTTCACAAAGCCCTGGGCATCGAGGTTGATCAGCGCGGATTGAAACTGAGAAAGAAGGTTCGGAGCGATGGAGGCAGGGGGCAATCCCCGCGTCTGGTCATAGAGGGCCTTCACCAAAGGACGGAAACGCTCTTCTTTCACCAAGCCGGCCACCGGGTCGCGGAAGCTGAAGCCGTCATTGAGGCTCAACTGTTCTGCCAAGTACTCTCGGAATTCGGATTCGCTTCCCCGAGGGAAACGGTCCAGAGCCAGCCCACCCTGGGAGTCGCGCAGCAACCCGGGAACGAGCGGAGCCAGTAGTCGCTCGAACTCCGCGCCCGCCGCGTCTGTTCTTACCTCTGCTTCGGGAGCAGGGGCCTTCGAGGCCAAGCTTCCAAGATCTTGCGCGAAGAGTCCCGATTTTAGATGCAATTCACTCATGAGAGAAACCGGAGCCTAAATTCAAAGTTTACTCGCAGGCGTCGCCAATACCGTCACGGTCGCTATCCGTCTGGCTGACATTGGGATTGACCGGACAATTGTCCGCGTCGTCCGGAATGGAGTCCACGTCGGAATCTTTCGTCGAGCAAGCGGGACTGGGATTCAAAGGACAGGGATCATTCAGATCCGTGATTCCGTCGAAATCCGAGTCCTGCAAATAAGTCGCGGTCTCGCCTTCCTCGGGATCCCACTCACCGTTTTTATTTTGGTCTTCGGCTCCGTCCTTCAGGCCGTCCGCGTCGCTATCCACCAAGTAAGGATCGCTCTCGTCGAAATCGACGATGCAATTGTGGTTTCGATCTTCGCTAGTGTCCCGGATTCCGTCGCAATCGGAATCGAGGTCGGGATCCGGAACAACGCCTTTTTTGCAGGCAAAGCGGTCCTTCGGCTCGCAAGCTTCGGGAGGCAGGGCCTGGCTTTCCTCCGGATGGGAAGGGACGGTTTCACCGCAACCCGCGAAGAGACTGAGGGGCAAAAAAGGCAGGGCGAAGAGCAGCTTGACGCCGTCACTCCAAGTCATCGGTTTGGCCGGCTGCGAAGGAGATTTTCCATGGGCATCGCCAGGCTTCCCGAAAAGGGGCGCCCTGGTCGGAACAAAATTTTGCGAGAGGACGAGGTCTCGAGAAAACCTCAAGGTTTCCGGCTCGAGACAGAGGTTGACGGGCTCGGCCTTTAGCGAAGGGATTTCGCAAACCGGCGCGGGGGTGGAAGAAATGCATTGGATAGGGGACATGGAAACTCCTTTGTTCTCACCCAGAGACCAAAGCAAAGGAGGTGCCAATAATTTGTTTAGTTATTTCAATAAGTTACATTCGGAAATCGACAGGAAAATGAACTATTTGTAGAAAAAAATACAAAAAGGAAAAAAATCTCATCCTCATCGACGGGCAATTCGATTGCCCCGGGCTTTAGCTTTAAGCTAGGTTCCGCGCCATGCAAAACACCCAGATCCGAGATTTCCAAGAAGGTTCCAATTCGACAAAACTGGCCAAATCGAGACACGGGGCTGGGAAAAGGCGGAGCAGCTCAGCCAGAATTTCGAGAAAAACGACTATATCCGGGTCAAGGGCAAGGTCGTCTACTACCAAGACCACCTGCAACTGAACGTCTTCGAGGTCGAGAAGGTCGCGGCCGATCAGGTCAATCCAGGCGACTTTCTCCCCGCTTCCACCAAAGACATTCCCCAGATGTACCAAACCCTGCTGAAGATCTGCCGCGAGGACATGCAGAACCCCTGGGTGAAACAGATCCTTTTAGATATCCTGCAAGACCCCCAGTACAGCGGCGGTTTCCAACGCGCCCCCGCCGCCAAGGTCAACCACCACGCCTGGGTGGGCGGTCTCCTCGAACACGTCTTGGGACTTTGTCAGCTGGCGAAGAGCGTTTTCCCGCATTACCCCATGATCAATCCCGACTTGGTGCTGGCCGGACTGATCCTCCATGACTTCGGAAAAATCGAGGAACTCGAATCCGAGCGCTCCTTCGACTACACGGACAAGGGTCGCTTGATCGGCCATCTGATCATCAGCGTCGAAATCGTGATTCGCAAGGCGGCGCAGATTCCGGATTTCCCCGAGAAGATCCTGCATCATCTCGAGCACATCCTGCTCAGCCACCACGGACGCCTCGACTACGGCTCTCCGAAACGGCCCAAAACCCTCGAGGCCCTGCTCGTCCACCACCTCGACGACATGGATTCGAAAATCCAGGGCTTCCTCGACTTGGTCCAACGCGAAGGCGAGAACGACAGTGCTTGGACTTCCCACAACAACAGGCTTTTCGAGCGCCCTCTTTACAAGCGCACCTTGTCCGATCTGGCGGAAAGCCTGGGAGGCGCAAAAGCGGGGACTTCCTCCTCTTCTGGAGCTTCGGCTTCGGATTCCCAGACCCGCGCCAACTCCAAGGCCGAGGCCAAGAAACCCCTGACCAGCAGTTTGGGCGAAGCCCTGCAAAAGTCCTTAAATTCCAAGCCCTAGACCTACCCCCTAAGTCCGCGACAAAACTTGACTTCGATCAACCAAAGGCTTAATTCAGGCGGCTAAGCTTATATGAGGTTCCCATGACCGAGATTGCCCAGACACTCCCTACCGCTAACCGCAAAGTTGAAGAAATCAAGACCCCGACCCTGCGCGGACAAAAGCGGAAATTCTGGAAAAATTACGTCCTCCCCAAGGTCGCCTTCTTCGTGCGGGGATTTCCCGACCGCGCGGTGGTCTCCATCGACGTCACCAACAAGTGCAACATCCGGTGCAAGCACTGCTACTTTTTCGCCTACGAGCAAGACAAAGAGCTGAAGCCCGAGGAATGGTTGGCCAAGTTGGAAGAGTTGAAGAAAGACGGCTTCCCCTTCCGCAGCGCCACCTGGATCGGCGGAGAGCCCCTGCTCCGCAAGGACCTGATCGAGATCGGCCGCAAGTATTTCATGTTCAACATCGTCGTCACCAACGGCACTTTCGGCATCCCGAATTGGCCGGACGTGATGTTCCACATCTCCGTCGACGGCACCGAAGAATACCACGACGATATCCGCGGCAAGGACGTCTACAAGAAAATCCAAAAGTCGGTGGCCGAGGCTCCGGACGGGATGAACATCTCGCTGGCCTGCTGCCTCAACAGCCGCAACCTTCACTGCATGGAAGCCCTTCTCGAAGAGTGGTACCCCAACCAAAAAGTGAAGCACATCATGTTCGACTTCTTCACCCCCGTGAAGGGCGTGAAGCACGACCTCTTCATCCCTTTCGAAGAGCAGGACAAGATCATCGATCGCATCATCGAGCTCAAGCGCAGCAAGTACGGCGATTTCATCGGCGTCAGCGAGCGCATCCTCAATCTGATGCGCAAGAAAGAACGCCACAAAGCCATCGGTAACAATTGCATCTTTTTGCAAAAGGGCCACGCCTTCGATCCCCTCGGCAACAAGAAGGCCCAATGCATGATGGGTGCCGACGCCGACTGCGACCGTTGCGGCTGCATCGTTCCTTTCTACCTGAAGCAACGCACCGAGCGAAAATACATCCTCCAAGAAGTGTGGGGAGACATCAAAGACCTCGTCGTCGGACGCAAAGAAGCCACACATATGCTGCCGAGCGATGCCCAGCCGCCCAGCCAGCCCTCTTAAGGCGACGCATTTTCATCTTTCCCCAATTAGCTTCGAAGGTTACAATAGCCCTACGAGGATAATATGGTGAAAAAGTTCCTATTCGTTTGTGCTTTCTTATTGGTCGCTTCCGCGGCTCAGGCCCAAGTTTATACCGATGATACACCTTCGGGCGGAATGGTGGTTCCCCCGCCAGGACCGGCTCGCTACCGGCTTCGAAACGCTTATCCGGTCTATCCGGCGGGCCCGGTGACATCGCCGGACACGGCGGAAGTGGGACGCCCCTATTATTACGGAGGTCCCTACGGTTATCCGGGTGGTCCTTACGGCACCTATCCCGGAGTCACCAGCGACGGCAACTCGGTCTACGTGCCGGGAAATTGACCACCGCACAGCTGCGCGATTGACAGTCGCCGGGGCCGGGTTTAATTCTGGGCTCCATGAGCGAAGAAATCCCCCAACCCATCGCCTCCCTTTTGGCCAAACGCGGCAGTCTCGCCACTCTCGACAAGCTTTTTGGCGAGGCCTCTTACCGGGTCTACTACCGTGCCACGATGGTCGGCGGTGAAACCTACATCGTCATGCAAATGCCCCCAGGCAAGCAGAGCGCCTCCGAAGAAATCAGCAATTATGAGGGGCCTAAGCTAGAGCCGCCCTTCCTTAACATGGCGCGCTGGCTCGAAAAGGTCGGGCTACCGGCGCCCAAGATCATCGATGTCGACCTGGCTTCCGGATTGATCCTCCTGCAAGATT
>JAIOPF010000040.1 GCA_021414045.1 Deltaproteobacteria bacterium
GACACCAGCTTCGGCGGGAACCGGAAGGAAGACTTTCTCTACGACGGCCGCATCTCCAGCAGCTTCGACCTCAGTGACGAGGTCACGATGTTGGTCGGCGGCTCGGCGGCCTTCGGTTTCAACAGCACCGGCCGCGGCAACAAGACCAACCTCTTCGGCGGCGACCTTTACTTGAAGTGGAAGCCCTCCGCCTACAGCAGCCTCAGCTGGCAAACCGAGTACATCCTGAGGCGCATGCAATTCCCGGGGACCTTTCTCTCGGACGGCGGTCTCTACTCCTACGTCGACTACCAATTCATGAAACAGTACCACCTGGGATTTCGCTACGATCAAATGGGCATCCCCAGCGGGGTGTATGCGCATGAGTATCGCTTCACTCCGGCCTTCACCTTCCAACCGACCGAGTTTTCGCAAATTCGCGCCCAGTACGAATACGATAAGATGCGCGGCCAAAGCGGCAGCCACGCCGCCATCCTGCAATTCATGTTCAGCATGGGCGTGCACGGGGCTCATCCCTTCTGATCGGGGTGGGTAGGCCCAACCAACCCTTCGTTCCGTTCCAAGGGACGGGACGAAGGGTTCCAAACGAAGAAAGAAAGGCTCTTTATGAAGAAAATTCTTTTATGGCTTTGCATGATGGCCTTCCCCTGGAATGCCGTCGCCAAGGTCAATATCGTCGGCACCCTTCCCATCTTCGCCTCGCTGGCCCAGGAAGTGGGCGGCGACCGCGTCGAAGTCACCAGCCTGGCCCGCGGAAACCAGGACCCGCATTTCCTCGACGCCAAACCGACCTATGTCGTCGCGCTCAATAAAGCCGATCTCCTAATTCACGGGGGACTCGACCTCGAGGTGGGGTGGCTTCCGCCAGTCTTGGTACAAGCGCGAAACTCCAAGATACTCCCCAACAATCCAGGCAACGTGAACGCCGCCCAGGGACTGAACATCCTCGAAGTTCCCAAGACCCTGGTCGATAGGTCCATGGGCGACGTGCATCCCGCAGGCAATCCCCATGCGTGGTTGGACCCGCGCAACGCCAAGCTGATCGCGGCGAACATCTTCCAGCATCTCGCGCAAGTCGATCCCGAGGGAAAAGCCTACTACCAAGGAAGGCTGCAGGATTTTCTGAACCGGCTGAACCAGAAAATGACGGAATGGAATCAAAGCTCCCAGAGCTTCCACGAAAAGAAGGTGGTGACCTACCACAAGAGTTTCACCTACTTCGCGGATTGGACGGGACTCAACGTCATCGACACCGTGGAATCCAAGCCAGGCATCCCTCCCAACGCCAAGCATATCGACGAACTGCTCAAGCTCATCCCACAGGAAGGCGTGAAGGCCATCATCGTTGAGAGCTATTATCCCAAGAAAGTGCCGGAATACCTGAGCCAAAAGGCGGGCGTTCCTTTGCTGCAACTGCCTACCGACGTGGGCGAAGACGGCATCACGAATTACATCGAGTTGATCGATGCCCTCATCCGTGACGTCAAAAAGGCCGTCGGCTGATGGAAAACCTCGCTCTACAACTTCAAGATCTGGTCGTCGGATATCCGGGACGGGTCCTGACTGCTCCGCTCTCCCTCCAGCTCCCCGTCGGTGCACGGCTAGGAATCATCGGCGGGAACGGTTCGGGAAAAACCACCCTGCTCAAGACCCTCATGGGAATTCAGGCTCCGCTTCAGGGATCTTACCATTGGAAACCGGGCAGCCACTTCGGCTACGTCCCGCAGGAAAGCCACGTCGATCCGCTGTTCCCGCTCAGCGTCTCCGACCTCTTGAAGATGGGGATGCTCAAGGGCCTCTCGCGATTCCGAAAAACCTCTCCCCACGACCGAAAAGCCGCGCTCTCCTTGCTCGAAGAAATGGAAATTCCCGACCGGGAAGAGGCCCTAGTCCGCGATCTTTCGGGCGGCGAGAGACAGCGTGCCCTCATCGCGAGGGCTTGGATCAGCAAACCCCAAATCTTGGTGATGGACGAGCCTTTCGCCGCCATCGACCATCGCTTTAAGGAAAAATTATGGGGAGTTTTTTCCTCGTGGCAACGCGACCACGAATTGACCTTGCTGATCATCGACCATGACCTCAACCGCGTTATCAATCAAGTCGACTGGCTCATCGTCCTGGGGCACCGCGGCACCGCGGTAGGCCCCGTCGAGGAGATCCTGAAACCCGAAATCTTAAGCCATGCCTACGGAGCGCCCCTTCATGTCCACCGCGAAAACGGTCAGTTTCAGGTACATTTTTTATAGCCTCTTCACAGGGCTGGGGATTTTTCTGGTCGCGCATTCTCGGCCGGAAGAGACCCAGCTGTTTTGGGGGAATTCCGACTTGTGGCGCGAGCCTGTTTTGGCGGGCGTTTTCTGCGGATTTCTCTCTGCCTTGCTCGGCGTCTACATCCTGCTCAACCGCATCGTC
>JAIOPF010000118.1 GCA_021414045.1 Deltaproteobacteria bacterium
GTTGTCGGACAGGTCGGGATCATTGGTTAAGCTAGAGGAAATCGTGGCTGTGTTGGTGATGGGCTCCGTCCCAGTCACCGTGCCAGTCAAAGTAATGGTCCTCGTCGTCAACGGAGGCAAAGGCGAAAGATTCGTGCATTCAATACGTCGAGGATTGTTTCCCGGAGGCAGAGGAGGATTCGTTCCGGCACCCGTTGTCGTGCAAGTCCAACCCGGGCTCGCCGATACGTTTAGGTTGGTGATATTCCCAACGGTAATATCTCTTAGAGTTAGCCCATCTGCCGCTTGCGTAGCGTCCATATTGCGGACGTGCAACTGGTAGGTAATGACGCTACCAACGAGGGGCGAGAGATTATTGACTTCCTTGATAATTCGCAGATCCGCCTGAGGCAGAGACGTGGCCGAAATACCGACCGTGCTAGCCACCGCGACGTTATTCGTATCGTCAGGATCCATCGTGCTGAGACCGTCATTCGCGAAGTTTTGCACCGTCGCGATGTCGTCAACTTGACCCGGGGCGTCCACGGTACCGACAACGACGATATTCATCGTATCCGTCGAATCCAAACTGATATCTCTGCAGTAGATTTCCACAGGTGCGGAAACAGGCAGCGTCGGAGGGGTCGTCACAAAGTCGGGCGCTACGTAGCAACTACCCTGATCCGGAGTAATGGACGTAACGGTAAAGGGTCCCGAGATAAAATCCCGCACCTGGATGGCGCTCGCCTGATCCGGACCGTTATTAGTGACAGTGATGGTATAAGTGACAGGAGCGCTGGAACCTCCCGAAGGAACGACTACTTGAGCCAGATCCGCACTCTTGGTGATCGACAAATCAGCGATACCATTGGCCACTCCGCCATCTAACTGCACCGCACCCGTTTGCAGGCCTCCCTCGGCGCTAACATCCACACTAGCCGAGAAAGATCCAAAACCGGAAACCGTGGGCTGGAAGGTCAGCTCGATCAAGCACGTCGCCCCGGCAGGCAGCACGCTGTTAAAGCCTAACGGATCCGTGCAGGTATCACTCAATATCGCGAAATCCGCCGCATTCACCCCACTGATGGCAATGCTGTCGATCGTCAGATTGGTGGTACCAGTATTGGCGATTTGCGCAATTCTTACCGGCCCTTGTGCGCCAATCTGTCCGTCTCCGAAAGCAATGAAGCTGGGACTTACCAGAAGGTTCGGGCCGACAGTTCCGTTACCACTGAGAGCGGTCGCAAAATTGAATGTTCCATTACTTGTCTGGAATTGAAGCCCCGCCAGGTCAGGAGTGGTATCATTAGCGGTATAGGTGACCAATATCTCACAATCGAGGGCCAAAGTGATCGCCTGTCCATTGCAGGTGTTGCTCGTAATGGCAAACTGGGCCGCTCCCGCGCCGGTTAAAGTAACGTTATTAACCGTGAATCCTATTAACGGGGTCAGGGTGCCCACCAATTCAAAAAGCTGAGGGACACTTGTTGTCCCGACCGGTGTATTGATATTGACAGTTGCGCTCGGAAATAAATTCGGCGCGGCTTCTGCCACCTTGGGAGCTAACATCCCCGCCAACAAGACCAAGGGAACAAACCCCTTACAAAGTGCTTGGAATTTAGCGCGGACAGACCCGAAGGCACGATTAAATCGCTTCATATACATCCCTTTTTTGAGGAATTCGTGACGGTGAGACTCTGAAGTATAGAACAACACATACCCAATCACAAACCAGTGAGGAGAAAGTTCAAAAACAATTGTTCTCTTGGAGAAAGGACCCTGAATCGTCGAATGCGAGTGTGACGCATGCGCCGCTACGGGCGTTCGATCAGAACCATTCCCCTTCGAGGACCGCTAATTTTCAGGAAGAGCTGAAACCTAAGAAGTTGCAAGCTTTGGAGTGCTAATGCCGCCTGCTGAAACTTCTTAAACGATTCAAATCCCCCCTACCCGTAGTAATAGCCCAAAAGTATGGGCACGATATTGAAGCAGAAGTTTTTCTTTGGCAACTTCTTTTTTGTACCGTTTTAGAAATTGCCGTGCAGCAAGTTCTGGATCGTCTCATTTTTTTTGCCGTTCAGCAGCACCTGACCTTCTTCTATTTTCAAATTCGCCTTCAAAGTGTCGGATTTCGCGTCCACCTCGACGTAAGCTCCCGCCAAGGCCAACCCCATCGATGAACCGGATTTTATTTTCTCCATCGCGGCTTGCATTCGGGAGAGACGATCGATTTGAATTTGAAAATCCATCCTTCCATCGGACAAAAAGGACTTGAGCAAGGCCAGCGCGTATTCGCGACCCTCGGCCTTCGGGCTATCGCCATTCAAAACGACGGGCGTTTTCGCCGCGATCTTGGCCGCATCCGCGTCCAGCGCGAGATTCAGCCTCACCGCGAAAAGATTAGGCCCCAAATCGATCAACCACTTCCAATCCAGTCCCGCCGGTTTCCCCGCGAACACGGCGAGCAGGCTGGGCGCGGTCTCCGTGGTAGGCGCCTCGCCACGCACGCTGCGCAGCAGCTCCGCCCAGGGCAGGTGAAAACCGAAATTCAGATCGAGATGCCCTCCCACGATGCTTTTTCCCTCCTCTCCGGTAGGCACGGAATCGAAATCGTCCTTCAAGGCCAAGTTCCAACCCCGCGAATCCATCGCCATCGTCATTGCGATGCCCCGCTGCTCGGTGCGGTAACGCGGATTTTCATATTTCAAGCGCTCCAGGAGAAACTCTCCCTTCGCGACATCGGGCATTTGCGCGAAATATGATCGGTAAAGCGTTTCGAAGCCTTATAGAACTCGCTCGGGAGCTTTTTGCATCGCGAAGCTGGCGGCGTAATAGCGCAGGAAATACTTCAGCCAATCCTGATAGCTCATGCCCGCGTAGGAGGAGTCCTGTGAAAAAGTCAGGTTGGAGAATTCGAAACGCTGGTCGCCCCATTGCACCTGCACACCTTTCATCCCGCCCTTGGCATTCGCCTTCAATCCCTGAGCGGCATCCTCGTACTTGAGCTGGAAATCCATGGGACTGATCGCGACCGTCTGGGATTTATCCGCGCCTTGCAGGTTCATGCCGCCCCAACGCATCTCCAACGAGCCAATTTGCGGACGCAGCTCGGTGACGAAAGCCACGAGGCGCGCGGACAAGCCGGTGAAATCGGCCCAAGGCGGCGCCCCTGAGGGCTGGGATTCCGCCAGCGACTTCCAATCCGCCGCGAGGCTTTTCCAACGCTCGAGGGGAATTTCGGCGAAGCTTCCTTCCGACTGGTAACTCCAAGGCTGGATTCCGCCATGGGCCTTGGAAAACTCGAAGGAACCGCCGTCGGAGCTGTGGAGAAATTTCCAATGACGCAGGGAACCTCGCCGCTCCGATTGGTAATTGGTCTCGAGCACGCCGAAATGAAGACGTTCGGCCGGACCCGCGGAACCTTCCTTGGTATAATCGATCGCGTCGATGCGAAAATTCGCCCGCTCCGGAATCACGCCCTCCTGAAAACCGATCTGCAACCAGGGTCCTTTCAGAACCAACTTTTCTTGGGCGGAAGGATGCGAAAAAGTCAGGGCCTCCGCGCGAGCGCCAAGGATGCGATCGGGCACGGCCAGTTCGAAGGCCAGCCGCTTCGCCTCGAGATCGGGCCGATTCACCGAGCCCGCATCGAAAACCAAGAGAAAGTCGGAGCTTTGCCAAAGGCTGGTGCTGAGCCGCGCGGACCCGAGAGGGATCGGGCCACCTATCCCCCAACCGCTCAGATCGAAGACAACTTGCGGAATCTCGACGTAAGGCTTGAGCCGCGAGAGCCCCTTCACGCCATCGCGGGCTGGGGCGAGTTCGAGCTTAAGACCTAAGTTGCGATAAATGCCGCCGCGGGCGGCGAGATTCAGGCGATCAGCGGCTTGACGCCATTGGTAGGCGATGAAAACCGCGGCGGCCAGCAACAGAACTAATATTAGAGATAGGAGTTTTTTCATCGATTTCTCCGAAAAATAGGGAACCTTTGACAGCTAGAGCCGGCTCCGGTAGTTTTTCTAATGTGATAGGAAAAAAGAACCAAAAAATACTTAAGTTGCGAAAAACTCTGGAACGCGTCTTAAAAAAACATCCGGATGCCGATCCGGAAAATGTCTGGCATACGCTAGTCTTATTGCAAAAAAAACCCTTGGAGCGCCTGGAAGGAGCCTTGAGGCGTGCCAAAAAATAGTTTTTTCTCTAAACTTGAGCTTAATTTCCTCAAGGCTCTTGTTGGGGCGAAGATTCCCTTCTTGATGGTAGGCCTTTCCGCCGCCGCCCTCCAAGGCGCACCCGTCGTTACTCAGGACGTTGATCTATGGTTCAAAGATCCCAACGACCCCAGCCTGAAAAAAATCCTGAAGAAATTTAGAGCATCCTATCTGCCCCCCGTCGGTTTGTCTCCGCCAATTTTCGTGGGGCGAGGCCTGGAGTTGTTCGACATTGTCTTGAATATGCATGGATTAAATGGCTTCGACGAAGAATATGCCGGCGCAGTAAAGCTGCCCATCGAAGGGGGAAAGCTCCGAGTCCTACCCTTGGAACGTATCATCAAGAGCAAAGAAACGATCAAACGGGAAAAAGATTTATTGGTCCTAAAGCCCTTGAAAGACGCGCTTCGCGCGCAATCCAAAAAAAGAAAAAGCCGCTCCGGCATGAAGCCGAAGCGGCCAAAGTCTTAGGAATAGTTTCCCGGAAGATCGAGCCCTACTTCGACTCCGCGAGATTCTTGAGTCCCGGCTTCTTCGCGTTGACCAGGATGGCCATGTTGCCGTGCGGGTGCTTGTTCTCGCGCATCAGCTGATGGGCGGCCCCCGTCTCGTTGAAAGTCCAGGTGCGACTGAGGCAGGGATCGACCTTGCCCTCGAGCACCAAGTCGTTCAGGCCCTTGGCTTGATCGTCATTGGCGAAGTGAGAACCCTGGAAGCGCTTCTGTCGCATCCATTGATAGCGCAGGTCCATCGTCGCGTTGTAACCGGTGGTGCCGGCGCAGATCAC
>JAIOPF010000123.1 GCA_021414045.1 Deltaproteobacteria bacterium
AGCAAATGCTCGCAAAGATGAGAACCGACAAATCCAGCGCCGCCGGTGATTAGAACCCTCGCAGACATACAACACCCCATTCTTTAAGTCGGGCCGGAGAGAAGTTGTCTGGAAATAGGACTTAAGGATGGGATGAGCACAGAGCCCAATGCCAAGACCATCAGATCGTTGATCCAAACCCGGAAACCAGTAAAAATAGGAACTTTTCTCTTACCCGTTCCTTAGTATCGCCCAATCAAGGACGTTTGGTAAATATCATTTTCATAAAAAAATAAGGTTGGACATTAAACTCCAGTTCCGGGAAATGTCTTCCGGGTTCCGCTCAAAAAAAAATCAAAAGGTAATCTCTATTTCTCACAAACGATGCCAACTTTGGGAAAGACTCGCGCTCGTTATTCTAGCGCTTTGCGCAGTCCTTGGCTCCGCCCATGCCCAGGATAAGCATTGGCGAGTGGACGTCGGCGGAGGTCTGCAAGACTTCAATTATACGACCGATGCCCCCGGCTCCTATGCCCAAGTCGTATACAAACAACCGAAAAAATATTTTTTATTGGGCCGCTTCGACTACCTGGACAAGTTCGCCGACAAAACCTTCACTCCGACTTTGGGCGGCGGGTATTACGTGCTCCCCCGCCTCATTCTTCAGGATCAAATCGCCTTCTCGCCGGGAGCCCAGGTGGTGCCACAGTTCTCGAATTTATTCGAAATCTCGGGAATCCTCCCCAAAGGTTTCGCCCCCTATCTTAGGTACGGTTACCGCCATTACTCGATCGCGGACCTCAACCTCATCACTCCCGGCCTGGCATGGTACGCCGGAGATTGGGGCGTTTTCGAATTCAATTACACGCTATCCGTCAACGACCTCACAACCCTCGGGTCGACGGAACTCGACAATTCCTTCATGTTCCGCATCACCTTGATTCCCATTATGGATCGCCTGAAATTTCGCGTCCTCTACGCCAGGACCGAGGAGAGCTTCGACGCGGGCAGCCCCGTGAATCCGCTGGGAAGTTTCCATGCGAATCATGTCGGCGGGGGGTTCGAATGGGCCTTCCTCAAGAACCTCGGCGTCCGATTCGACTTCGACTACGAGAATCGCGATAATGGCCAGACCGTTCACACTTACGATTCGGGAATATTCTTTTTATTCTAATGGCGCTTATGGATTTACCAAAAAACGACATCTCGGCCGGTCTCAGCGCTGAACAGCGCGAACTTTTGGATAAAATGACGGAACCCTCCCATGTCCGCATCGAGCCCGTCGCCTCTTCCACATCGCCAACCGGAATCGCCTTCCCACTGGTAAACCAATCCTTGAATCTCCCTGGAGGCATGGAACCGCCCCTCCTGGACGACCTCGCGGCGAAAGGGTTGCTTGCGAAAGTGCCCTGCGACGAAATCCTCGCCTGTCCGCATTGCCGAAGCGCCGATTTCGCGGTCTCGGAAAATTGCCGCGCCTGTCGGGACGCCTTCGTCCGCAAGGACGGCCTCATTCACCATTACCGATGCTCCTGGATCGCGCCGCGAAAAGAATACGAGGGACCCCATGGCTTGACCTGCCCGAAATGCCATCGGAACTTGGATCACGTCGGCGTGGATTACGACATCCCCGGGGATTTCTACCAATGCTCGGGTTGTTGGAAAAAATACGGCGAAGAAAAGATGGCGGCGCGTTGCCGAAAATGCGCTAGAAACTTCCCCGCCGAGGCGGCCCTGCGCCTCCAACTCCATGCCTATGTCCTGACTCCCCTCGGCAAAGGCGCGAAACCAGGGAAAGTCCCTTAACCATGAGTTTCGATTTCGAGAACCTTAGGCGAATCACCGAATGGCAATGGCTTCTGCTGCTGGCTCCGGCCCTGTTATTCGATACGACCCGCTATTATCTGACCAATTTTCTATACTCGCTCTTCAGCTTGTTTCAATTTTTCCTTCCGAAAAAAAAAGATCGGAGGGGAACATCCAGCGATAGCCCCATGGTTTCCATCTTGCTGCCGGTCTACAACGAGGGCCCCGACCTGCGCGAGGTATTGGATTCCATCCTCGGCAACCTCTACCCGAACTTCGAGCTCCTAGTGATCGACGACGCTTCCAGCGACGAAACCAGGGGGCTCTGCCTCGATTATCAAGCCCGCGGAAAGCTCCGATACTTTCGAAAGCGAATCCGAGGCAGCAAACCCTCTTCTCTAAATTACGGGCTTTTTTTCGCGCGCGGCGACTATGTCCTCCATCTCGACGGCGACACCCGCCTGGAACGAAGCGCGATCCTCGAGATGATGAAGGCCGTCCAAGACCCCCGCGTCGGAGGAGTCGCCGGAAACCTCTTCGCGCGAAACGCCCGCCAAAACCTCACGACGCTGCTGCAATCCGCCGAATTCGCCATGACGATCAACGCTCAGCGTCGCTGGCTGGCTCCGATGGACCTACTGCAGATCGCCTCGGGGGCCTTTTCCCTCTTTAAGAAAAAAATAATGGTCCGCAGCCGGGGCGTGGACCCGGAATACGGCGAGGATCTCGACATCACCATCAAAGCGCGTAAAATGGGCGCCCGCATCGCCTTCGCGCCGGATGCCATCGCCGAAACCGCCCTACCGCCGACCATGGGCGGGCTTTTCCGGCAGAGACTGCGATGGGACCGCTGTTACGTGCGTTTGAACCTAAGGAAACACGGGAATCTGATCAACCTGCTACGATTTCGCCTCGGCGACTTCGTTTGCATGGTCCTGGATTTCTTTTTCAACCTAGTCCTACTGCTGTTTTTTCCGGTCTACTTGGTCTGGGTCGAAATAAAAATTCCGGGCTCGATGCCGTTCATACTCGTCGTCACCTATCTTTTCTATACTCTCGTCATCTTCACGCAGATAACGATCTCTTTCTTCCTAAGCCCAAAAAAACACCGCGAATGGCGATGGTTCCTTACCGTCCCGGTATATTTCCTCTACTCCCTTTACCTCAGGATCATTCGCGCCTCCGCCTATCTCCTGGAGGCATTCCGCTCGAAGCGGGGAAGCAGCCGTTTTTTCCCGGACTACGTCCGCTCGCAGATACCTCGATACTAAAACAAGAACGGGGACGCAGAGACCTATACCGACTTCGATTCGCGGCGACGGAGCACTCGGCAGATTCCGAGAGCAGCCAATGCCGACACCAAGAACAAGCTCATGGCCCCCCATCCTCGGCCTTTGCCGCCAGGGTGCAGCCGCTCCCGCTCAGAGCGCTCGGGGCGGCCGGGGCGGAGACGCAAGCGGCGTTGGAAATGCAATCAGGATCGCTGCAATCCACCGCGCCGTCTCCGTCGTCGTCTTCGTCATTGGCGCGATCCTCGACAAGGATCGTCGCCGACAGGCAGGCCGAAAACTCGGAGGTATCGAGGGTCGATAGATTGGTCGCTGTCGCGGTGACGAAAGAAGTTCCCGACAGCGGGACATTGAAGGACGCGCTAATAGCCCCATTGCCCGAGGCATCTGTCGTCAAATCGATGGAACCGAGGAAATCTTGCCCCTCGCCGTTCCCAGAATCGTCGCAAGCGTCGTTCGCGAAAAACTCGACGCGGAAATCCGACACCGGAGCGCCGTTCAAGCCTCCCAAAAGGGTGACTTCACCATTGACGGAGACCGCCGAGGTCAAAACCGGGAAATTTTGCAGATGGTTCGGACCCGTATCGTTGAATCAGGGAATATTGTTTCCTGGAATGGATCTTTCAATTTGCGGAGTCGGGTCGATCGGCGATCAGCCGTTCTCCGGTTTTTTCGAAACAGTGACTAAAGACGGTCGCACCAACCGATCGTTCATCTTGTAGCCGCGGCGGTATTCCGTCACGACGGTATGCGGGTCGTGCTCTTCCGACTCTTGGTGGGCCATGGCCTCGTGATGGTGAGGATCGAAGGGTTGCCCGACGGCGTCGACGGGAGTGACGCCGAAGCCTTCGAGGACCTTCAAGAATTGTCGCAGCACCAGCTGAACGCCGGCGACGATGGCCTTCTTGTCGGAGGTTTCCGCGTGGGCCAGGGCCTGTTCGAGTCCGTCCAGGACCGGAAGAATCTCCTTCACGAACTTCTCGTTCCCATAGCGGAGCCCTTCTTCCTTTTCTTTGGTGATGCGCTTGCGAAAGTTGTCGAACTCGGCGTAGGTGCGCACGAACTTTTCGTTCGCCTCCCTCGCTTTACCCTCCGCCTCTTCCAATCCCGCCTGAGCCTGTTGCAAGGCGGCTTCAAGTTCCGTGATCTTGGCCTGATATTGATCTTCAAGTCCCGCCGAAATGCCGCTCTCTTGGGCCGCCGCGACGCGGGCTTCGGTTTCCTTTTTCGCCTTCATGACATGCTTCAGTTGGTCGACTTTATCGTTCTGCATAGTTAGCCCTTTAAGATGTCTCCCAGTGATTTCGCGGTGAATTCCACCATCGGGATCAGTTTCGAATATTCCATCCGGGTCGGACCGATCACGCCCAAAGTCCCTAGCGGTTTCGCCTCGGTGCCGTAGTTCGCCACGATCACGCTGCAGTCCTCGAGGTTCGTCATCTGGGATTCGCTGCCGACGAAGATCTGCACGCCGGGAGCCTTGATTGCATGATCGAGGAAAGCCACCAGCCGGTGTTTCTCGTCCAAGGCGGAGAGGATATCCCGAATCTTCCCGAGATTGGAAAATTCCTGCGTGTAGAGGAAGTTTTTCTCCCCGTCGATGATGAGATCATCGGAATCACCCGATACCACCTGTTGCGAGAGGACCAAAGCCTGCTTCAGGAGTCGATCGAGAGTGTCCTGGTGCCGGGCCATCTCCATCAAGATACGTTGTTTCACCTCGCCCAGGTTCAAGCCGCTCAGGACGGAGTTGAGGTAGTTATTCATTCTAATCAGATCGCCGCGGCTGAGCGGAGTTTCGGTCTCGAAGATACGGTTCTGCACCACACCCTGCTCCGTCACCAAGATGGCCAGTATCTGCGTCTCGCGCAGGGGCAGGAACTCGATGTGCTGCAATTTGCTGACGTCCCTTTTCGGAGCGAGAATCACGCCGACGTGCTGCGAGAGTCCCGAGAGCATGCGCCCGGCGTTTTGCAGGATGGAGGCGGTGTCGTTACCTTCGATGGACTGGCGGATGACCTGCTTCACCTGCTCTTCGAGAGGCTCCACCTTAAGCAAGCAGTCGATGTAAAATCGGAAACCTTGCTCCGTGGGAACGCGTCCGGCGGAGGTATGGGGCTGCTCTAAGAAACCCTCCGACTCAAGATCGGCCATGACGTTGCGGATGGTGGCGGCGCTGAGGCCGAAGTCGGAGTATTTCGACAGGGTCGAAGATCCCACTGGAGAAGCCGTTTGGATGTAGCTTT
>JAIOPF010000124.1 GCA_021414045.1 Deltaproteobacteria bacterium
CAGCCACTTCCTCCAGCGAAGATTTCTTGGAAGCCCTGGAACCCGATTGGGCTCTCATCAGCGTGGGAGAGGGCAATCGATACCGCCTGCCTAATCCTCAAGTTTTGAAGCGGCTACGTCGAAGCGGTGGGGAGATCCTAAGGACGGATCTTGCGGGACAAATCACCTTGGAGACGGATGGAAAAGAATTGAGCGTGTCGCGTTTTATTGATGCGCCATTTCCCAGCTGCTGGTCCGCCATCCGAGGGGCGGTTTACGGATCAGGGTCATGATGACGGGGACTTCGCTGCCGTCGGTGAGCTTGAGGATGAGGAAGCTGGTCGAGATGTCTTTTTGCAGTTCTTGGATGTCTTTCACCTCCACCGTGGTCACGGGATTGGCGGCGAAAGGCGACTCTTTGTACTTCTTGCCGTATTTCTTGAAGTATTTTTGGGCGATGTGCGCGGTCTTGGCCTGGGAAGGCACGCGGCCGGTGCAGGCGGCGAGGCCCAGAGAGAGTGCAAGCAAGAGAGTGAGAAGCTTTTTCATGCGGGCTTAACTAAACAGATCCCGACACGAGCGGCAAGGTTAATTGTAGGGAGGTGTTTCTAGGGTCTTTGGAGTGGATGATGAGTTCCCTTTGGGGCGGTATTGGAAGGCTAATGCGTTTTTCAGGGAATCTTCAGAGGCTTGTTTTCGACGGTCTTCGAGGATGAGCTCGACCAATTCCCGGGTGATCCTGCCCGTGGCACCCCAGATGACGTGGTGTTGGTACTGGAAATAGGGCATCTCGGTCTGGCTGTTGAAAAAAACGCCCCTCTCGAGGCGCAAATTCTGGGGTTCCAGCAAGTGCTCCAGCGGCACCTCGATGATCCCGGCGATTTCCTCGGCGTTCAGTTGGTAAGCATAGGGATGGGGGATGATCCCGACATAGGGCGTGATGTGGTAACCCGAAGGGGTGACCAGTTCGCCCAGCTCTCCTAGCAACTCGACATTCTCGCGGCGTATGCCCAATTCCTCCTCGGTCTCGCGGAGGGCGGTGGTTTTTAGGTTCCCGTCGCTATCCTCCCAGCGGCCTCCCGGAAAGGAAATCTGCCCCTTGTGGTCGTTCACCAACATGCTGCGCTGAGTGAAGAGGAGGTGAAATCGGCCGTTTTGCAGGAAAAGCGGAACGAGGACGGCCGAAGGCAGGAAGTCGCCGCGTGGAAGAGTCTCTTTCTTGCGGTGTTCCAGGAGACGGATTAAATTTTCGCGCGTGGTCGTCATGTTCTATCTCAGCGTTCTAGCGCGTTAGCGGGAGAAATCAAGTCGCTCTCGTCGGAACCGGATTTCGCCTCCGGGGCTCCAAGGTCGCTATGGGAGCGTTCGGCTTCGGTCTTCGCGATGGCCGTGGCGCTCACGCCCCCGTTCAGCAAGGTCCCTTCCGCCTGGGCGAAAACGGACTGGCTGCCCTTGGGAATGCGGAGCTGATAGCCCGCGGGAATCTTGCGGGAATCGGAGAGGATGGCCTCGGTGAAATGAGGATTCAGATGGGCGATCTCGTCCAAGCTGGCCCCGGCGGCCGCCACGAGAGTGCCGAAGAATTGCGCGCTTCTCGGAGAATAATATTCGTAACGGATCGGGGCCTCGATTTTCAATTTGCCGAAATATTTAGGGTGATGGTTGGCCAAGTCGAGGGCCGCCAGGAAACAGGGATAAAAATTTCGCGAGGCGAATCCGTAAACACCGCCCGAATAATTGAGGATGATCGTCGCGATGTCGCTGGTGCCCAGGACATTGACCGCGCGCTGCAGGGTGGCTCGGCCGGAGTTGTAGGCGTTGATCGCGAGGGGCCAGCTGCCCAAGGCGTCGTAATTTTGTCTCAGTAGGGCCGCCGCCGCGTGGCTGGCCATGATGGGGTCGTTGCGTTCGTCGGCGATGCCGTCGATGTTCACGAAA
>JAIOPF010000125.1 GCA_021414045.1 Deltaproteobacteria bacterium
GCAACCTCAGCCAAGAGCGGGTCGCCTCGGGCATGGCTCCTAAAATGAGGGGGCGTCCCATCCGCAGAACGCCCGCTTTCTCCCTCGCAATGTCCTCGAGGGTCGGCCCCAAGACCTCGGTATGGTCCAAGCCTAGCGTCGTGATCGCCGAGACCAGGGGTTCCGCGGCATTGGTGGCGTCCATGCGGCCGCCCAGCCCGACCTCGAGGACGGCGATCTCCACCGCCTCCCGGCGAAAGGCCTCGAAGGCCAAGAGCGTGGCCTTCTCGAACCAAGTCAGGCACTCGCCCTCTCCGGCCGGCAGGCGGCCCGTGGCGTCCATCAGGCCTTGGGCTTCCCAATCGCAAAGAATTTCTTCCAGCGCGGCTTCGCTCAATTCTCTTCCGTTCACTTGGATTCTCTCGGTGAAACGCTGCATGTGGGGCGAGGTATAGAGACCGGTGCGATAACCGGCCTCGCCCAAAACCGAGGCGATCATGCGGGCGACGGACCCCTTGCCGTTCGTGCCGGCGATGAGGACGCTGGCGTAGGCCCGCTCCGGATGCTTCAGTTTGGCCAACAGTTCCCGAATGCGATGGAGACCGAGACGCATCTCGGAATACTCGCCCCGGCTTTGCTCTAAAAAGGCTGCTAGAGTGGCCATCAGCTTCTCCGGCGCAGGACCAGCAAGGCGATGTCGTCGGGATTATTGAGGGCCATGTGATGGGGAGCGACCTCGCGGACGATCTCGCGGACCAACTCCGCCGTCGATAGATGAAGGATATTCTCGACCCGTTCGCAGAACTTCTGCTTGTCGAAACCCGTGGCCCGCATCCTCGGGTCGAAGAGACCGTCGGTATAAAGGATGATCAGGTCTCCCTTCTCCAGGACTATCTTCTTGTTCTGCGGCTTGGACTCGTCCTCCAGGCCCAGGGGCAGATGGTTCGAGAATAGGAAGGACCATTTTTTCTGCGCGGCCCGGTAATGCATCACGGGAGGATGTCCGGCGCCAGACACGCGAAAGACGCCGCTGGGCCGATACTCGAAGACCCAACAAGAGATGAATTGATGAAGCTTGATCAAGTCTTCGTGCATGGCCCAGCGTAGGACCTGCAGGAGGTAGCCCGGCGAATTGGGGTCGAAGACCATCGAGCGGAAAATGGCGCGAAACGAGGCCATGGTGATGGCGGACCCGACGTCGTGCCCGGAGACGTCGGCCACGACGCCGCGCAGACCGTCTCCCACCGGTATCACGTCGTAGTAATCCCCGCCGCCGCGCATCGACAGCTGGCAATGGCCGGAGATCTCGAGATCTCCGACGGTGGGAAACTTCTCGGGCAGGAGCCGAGACTGGATTTCGTGGACGATCTCCGGCTCGCGGTTCAGGCCTTCGTGCTGCTTGACGGTATCGAGCAGATCGCGGATTCGAAAGGCGCTGGCCGCCTGGGCCGCCATGACGTTGAGCAGCTTCAGGTCGTTGGAACTGAACCGAGACCCGTCCCTCCGGTCGGTCAAATTGAGCACGCCGATGGTTTCTTCGCCGATATGCAAGGGCGAGGCGATGATGGGGACCGAGACGAAGCTGGAAGTATGATACCCCTTGCGTCGCGGGCGCGGGTCGTTCATTCCGACCTTGGTGACGTTGTTGACCAAGAGGGGCCGCGAGGTCTTGAATACGTAGCCGGCGACGCCCTCGCCCGACCCCACCGCGATCTTCTCGATCAGCTTGGGGGAAAGTCCGCGCGAAGTGGCCACCTTGAGCTTGCCGCTTTCGGGATCGTAGATCAGGAAGGAGGCTCGCTCGACGTTGAAGGCCTCGACGACGAAATCCATAAATCGGTCATAAAGATGGTGCTTCGGCTTGAGCTGTTGGATGCCCTCTTGGAGCATGTTGAACAGCTCGATCGCGTCGTCCAACCTTTGCTGCCGGGTCAGCTTGCGGACCAGGACCAAACGGTTGGGACGGCCGCGCCGATAACCGACGGTGTCGAAAAGATTCTTGAGGATCCAGAGGCCGCGCCCGTTCGCCTCGATATCCGAGGGACGACGGCGCAGCGCCGCCTGAAAGGGGAAACCCTCCCCGCTATCCTCGATGCAAATCTCGATCTTCTTGGGCAGGGCCTCGAAGCGAAGCTTCGCGGGGCGTTTGGCGTTGCTCCCGCCGTGGATGAAGGCATTGCTCAGCCCCTCGATCATCCCCAGTTTCAGGTCGCCAAGCAGGCCCTTGGGAAGGTTGGAAAAAAACGGGACTTTCGCGAGCGCCTTCAGCAAGGACGTCACTTGGCTCTCGAGTCCCCGGAGGGAATTGAGGGAGAGATCTTTTTTGAAGCGTCGGGAAGGTTTCACTTCGCTCACTTCTTTTTCTGGAAATCCTTCAGCGCATCCTCGGCGCTGGGAACCAGGTCGAATACTTTGTATAAACGGGTGATTTCGAAAATCGAGCGGACCTCATCCTGGAGTCCCGCCAATTTGAGCCTTCCGGAATTTTCGTTGAGATGGCGCATCAGCGAAATCAAGACGCCCAACCCGGTCGAATCGATGAAACTCACCCGACTCAAGTCCAGGATGAAGTGCTTCGCGAATTCGTCGCGGGCCTTGACGATGGCCTTTTTCAATTGCGCCGAATGCTCCGCGTCGACCTCGCCTTCAATTTCCAAGATGCAGATATCGCCGACTTCTTTGGCATTGACTCTCATATTACAACAATTCCTCCCGCCCGGTTTTTTTGAGATGTTCGACCAACTTTTTCACGTCTTGGGCCCGATCCTTGGGAATCACGAGCACGGCTTCCGGGGTCTCGACGACGATCAAATCGCTGACCCCCACGAGGGCGACCGTCCGGCTTTGGGCGATCGCCAAGTTGCCGCTGGCGTCCAAGACGATGGTTTTGCCCTGAGTATGATTGCCTTGGGCGTCTCCGGGCAAGACCTTTTCGAAGGAATCCAGGGCCCCGACGTCGTCCCATTGGAAGGCGGCTGGCACCATCCTCACTTTGGCCGCCTTTTCCATGACCCCGTAGTCGACGGAAAGGCTCTCCAAGCCGTCGAACACCTCTCCGACGAGTTTGGGGATAATATTGGCCGCTCTTCCAGTACCGCTGCGCCGTGACGGCATCGGGCTTTTCATGGAAAGCTTTCACCGAAAAATATTCCCTACCCTGGGACTCGAATCGCTCTCCCCGCTCGAGGTACCCAAACCCGGTCGCCGCCTCGCGGGGAGGGATGCCCAGGGTGACCAAGGCCTTTTCGCGGTGTGCCACCTCGACGGCCAAGGAAAGATTGGCTTGCAAGGATTCCCAGCTGGATTCGGGGATGAAATGATCGGCGGGCAAAACGGCCATCGCCGCCTCGGGATCGAAGGCGCGCAGGTGAACCGCCGCCAGCGCGATGGCCGCCAGGGTATTCTTCGCCGCGGGTTCCACGAGCACTTGGGAAGCTGGCAAGCGGTCGAGTTGCACCGAAACGGCCGCGGCGTGCGCCTCTCCGCAGACCACCCATTGCCTTTCGGGGGGGACGAGCCTTTCCAGCCGGTCGGAAGTCCGCTGTAAAAAGGAATGCCCGCCTCCCACGCTGAGAAATTGCTTGGGAATCGCCTTCGTCGAGAGCGGCCAGAGCCTCGTGCCGCTGCCTCCCGCCAGCAAGACCGCGGCGAGGCGAGGAGGTTGCGTCGAAGTCACGACTCCTCCCGGGCGATGCCGAACTTTCGGATTTTGCGGTAGAGGGTCGCCTGCCCCACCTTGAGGCGGCGCGCGGCCTCGAGCACGTTGCCCTCGCACTTCTTCAAGGCGCTCTCGATGGCCTGCTTCTCGATCTGCTCGAGGGTGAAGACTTCCTTCTCGGAGGCGATGGAACGGATATTTTGGTCCCTCGACCAGCCGATGGCGCGCTCGACGTTCTGGAGATGCGCCGGCAGGTGCTTGACCTTGACCTGGCTGTCGTTGCTCAGGACGACGAGGCGTTCGATGGTGTTCTCGAGCTCGCGGACGTTTCCGGGCCATCCATAATTAATCAAAACCTCGACGGCCTCGGGATGGAAGTCGAGGAAGATCTTGTCGTTGCGCAGGCTGTAGATATTGAGGAAATGCCGCGCCAATAGGGGAATGTCCTCCCGCCGGTCGCGCAAGGGCGGCAACCAAACCGGTACGACGTTGAGGCGGTAGAAAAGATCCTCGCGAAAACGCCCCTCCTCGACTTCCTTCTGCAGATCCCGGTTGGTCGCCGCGACGACGCGAACGTCGACGTGGACCTTCTCGCTTCCGCCGACCCGTTGGAAGCTGCGCTCCTGGAGGACGCGCAGGATCTTCACCTGAAGGGAGGGATCCATCTCGGAAATTTCGTCCAGGAAGATGGTGCCGCCATTGGCCCGCTCGAAGCTGCCGATATAACGGCGGTCGGCGCCGGTGTAGGCGCCGCGTTCGTGCCCGAAAAGCTCGTTCTCAAGCAGCTCGCGGGGGATGGCGCCGCAGTTCAAGTCGATGAACTTGTGCTTCGGTCTCCCGCTCATGACGTGGATGGCCTTGGCCACCAACTCCTTGCCCGTGCCCGAATCCCCTTGGATGAGGACCGTCGCGTTGCTCTTCGCCACGGTGGAGATCATCTTGAAATTTTCCTGCATCCGTCCGCTTTGGCCGACGATGCCCAAAAAGTCTCCCTTGCCCACCGCCTTGCGCTCGACCTGGAAGACCTTTCGCGCCAAGTGGTACATCTGGCTGGCGCGCTTCAGCGAGGCCTCGAACTGCTCCGTCGAGGCCGGCAGGACCATGAAATCGCTGGCGCCGGCGCGCATGAAGCTCACCGCCGTGGCGACGTCGGAGCTTTCGGTGAGCACGAAGACGGGCAAATGCTCGTCAATGGAGCGTATTTCCTGGATCATCGTCAGGTGGTCGACGCCGGGGGTCGCGGCGAGGTTGAAAATCACCAGGTCCGGCGGCGTCGAGGAAAGGGCGGGGAAAAGCTCGTCCTTTCCGACGACCCTCAGCGCGAACCCCCGCTTGGTCAGTTCCTCGAAGAGCATGGGACTGAATTGGTTTTTCTCGTCGAAGACAAAAGTTGGTATCGCCCCCATAGATTAGCCCTTTTTGAATTCCCGAATATCGACTTCGTACTTTCGGATGATCTTCTTGAAATTGCTGCGATCCATTCCCGCGCGATCGCTGGCGAGGGAGATATTGCCGTCGGTCTGCTTCAATAAATGGTGCAAATAGGATTTATTGAAGGAGCAGAGCGCCTTGAGCTTCGCTTCTTTATAGGAAAAGCGGGACAGGTCAACCTCTTCCTGGTCCCCGAGGTAGAAACTGCTAGCGAGCAGGGGCGCCGGGAGATCCTTGGCGTGGATCACGTCGCCGCTGAGCAGGACGCAGCAACGCTCGAGGATATTTTCCAGTTCCCGAACGTTTCCGACCCAGGCATAGGCCTGCAGTGCCTGCATCGCGTCGATGGAGATCTCGCGGATTTCCTTGCCGACCCGATAGCCTTCGCCTTCCTCGACGAAGAAACGCTTGAGGCGCTCGGCCGTGACGTCGGCGACGATATTGGCCGGGTAGACCGCGCGCCGTGCCTTGGCGATCGCGTCCGGGTCGAGATCGGTGGCGAAGATCTGCAGCGCAAAGCGGCCCGCCGGCTTCTGCTTCTGCTGCACTTCGCGGAAGGCCATGGCCAGCGTATAGGCCTCCTCGCCGGTCGAACATCCCGCCACCCAGGCGCGCAGCGTGGCGCCGGCCGGGTAGGCCGCCAGCAGTTGCGGCAGGACCTGCGTCTGCAGGCTGTTCCAGGACGCCGGATCGCGGAAGAAGCTGGTGACGCCGATCAGCAGTTCCTTGAACAGCAGTTCGACTTCCTGCGGGTTCTCGCGCAGGTAATGCACGTAGTGCGCGATGCGCTCGATCTGGTGCAGGCCCATGCGGCGCTCGACGCGGCGATACACGGTGCTTTTCTTGTACAGCGAAAAATCGTTGCCGGTGCG
>JAIOPF010000126.1 GCA_021414045.1 Deltaproteobacteria bacterium
CGGAGGACGGCGGGGACTGGGACGAACTTTCGGGGCCCGAATTGGATAGGCTCTTGCAACACTTGAACGACTCGAGCTCCAGGAGAAATCATGAAGCCTAAATATTTCTTCCTTCTGGCGATGCTGGTCACCCTCGCGCTGGGCGGGCTCGTTCATGCTCAGGATGCCAACAATCCCCAAGCGGTGCCCGAAGATTACAAGCGCGAGAAAATCCAAGATTTGATCGTGATGCGACTTAATAGTGAATTAGGCCTTAATCCCACCCAATCCGCGCAACTCGCCCAGATTCTGCGGAAGTACCAACAGAAGCGTTCGGATACGCGGCGGCAGCTGCGGGAGTTGACGGGCCAGCTGCGGAACGTGAGCGGATCGGGCAACGACAAAGAAATACAGGCCTTGCTCAAGCAGGTCACTTCGCTTCGAAGCCAGTTGGATCAGGTCGACGACCAAATGTTCGCCGAAATGAAGCCGATGCTCACCTCTCGCCAACAGGCCCAGTATTTATTGGTGATGGATGAGATTCGCCAAGAGATTAGAGCCATCCGTCATCCCCCCGCGGGACAGGCGCCCGGACCTTACCCTTATCCCGCTCCAGGGCCGAATCCCGGACCAGGGACTAGCGGCGCGAACCAAGGCGCCGTTCATGTGGGTCCGCCTTATTACTGAGTGAACCATAGGCCATGATTCAGCCGTTTTTTTCGGCGATACCCGCCAAGACTTCCAGGACCGCGAGGTCTTTCCCAAAATATGGCAAAAGCCGGATCGTCGTTTCCGGATACGCTCGGGCTTTATCGGCGAGGATTTTGGGGATATCTTCCTGGACATGCCTTCCCTGCGTCAAAAAATACGGCAGCACGAGAATTTCCCGGGGGGATTTTTGGAGGGCCAAGTCGATGCCCTCGGGGATGTCCGGCGAGGCCAGCTCGAGAAAAGCGGCGACGACGGGAGTCTCGATCTTGTCCTGCAGTTGGGATGCGAGTAAGCGAATTTCTTCGTTGGCCGCTTCGACGCGGCTCCCGTGAGCGATCAGCACGATAGCCCGACTTTTATTTTTCATGAACACCTCCCTCGGAACAGCTCGGATATCCTCGGAAGGCCTACAATAAAAGCCGGCCTAGGTGAAGGGCCTGCTTAAGCGTCGTAGAGATAGCCCAAAACCCCACCGTAGAGCATGTAGGTCATGAGGGTCCCCAGGGCCACCATCAAGCTGCCCATGAAAAAGCCCAAGTGCAGCAACGGAGCCAAGGCCGCTCCGGTCGCCACCCACATCATGAAGGAGAAGAATAGGCCCCGTTTCCAGGAAGAGCCCGGCAGCCTTTCGTGAAAGACCGCCACATAGATCACGGCCATGACGACCCCGACGATGAAGAAGGCGAGGTATCCGAACATCGGACCCCCGGTCGAATGCCCAAAAGTCTTGGCCCAGTTGAGGAAGGGCATCCCCATCCTAGTGGCGAGAAAACCCAAAAAGGCCATCGCCAAGGTCGCCATGAATCCCGCCAGCATGGCGCGCGTCATCGAACGTCTTCGCATAAGGCCTCCTTTCGCTTTCATTCTAGTCCCCGCAAAACCGCGTCTCAATAGCCTTTGCGGGGCATATCGTATCGACGCGTCATGAAATCCGCGGAATGCGTCAATTTTGTTTCTCGAATGGGGAGGCGGGCGGGTTTTGCCTTACTTGTTCAGATCGAAGGCATAGGCCAGTGCGCCGTCGCTGTGGTGGAATTCGAGCCTCAGGTGGGTCTCGCCGATTTCCAGGGCGGCGAATCCGAAGCTCGAATCGCTGAACACGGCTCGCGGATCGGAAGCGGCGGGATAGAGGTCTTTTCCGCCCGTGCCGACGACGAATTGCTGGAAGGGGCAGGTGTCGGCGGTTTCGTCGAGATGGGAGAAGAGATGGTCATGCCCGGACAAGACCGCGTCGACCTTCTGGCAGATCACCGGCAGAAGCAGGTGATTGATCAGGGCGGAATCGTCTCCGTGGGTGCCGTTGCTGTAGATGGGATGATGCAGGGCGAGGATTTTCCAATCCGCGTTGGAGGCGTCCAGCGCGTTTCCGAGAGCCGTCGCGGCGGCCGCGTCGAAGGCGTTGCTGTCGATCACGAAAATCTCCAGCAGGGGATCCCCGGATCCCGCGGGGAAAGTCGCCGAGTATGCGCGGGCCGGCAGCCGCCAATGCGGTGAAATCGCGCTGTAGCCGACTTCGGCCTGTTCGTTGCCGTCGTAGTCGTGGTTGCCGAGCACCACGTAAAAGGGCGCCGAGATCCCGCTATAGATCGACTCGAATTTGCCCTGCCATTGCGGATCCGTGGTGGAGCCGACCCCGGTCGGATAAAAGTTGTCGCCCAGCAAAAGTCCGAAGTCGCAGCCATTCGACTGGCAGTAGTCGGTGACGGCCGTGGCCACATCGAATTGGCTTTGGGTTCCTGTGCCCCAGTCGCCGAAAGTGAAAAATCGCAGGCTCAAAGGCGGCACAGGGCTGGGACTGGGGTTGGGATTGACGCTGGGAGCGGGATCGTTGGGATCGGGAGCCGAACCATTTTGACAAGAGATGCTCGAGAGTCCCAAGAGCAATAATGAGAGGCATAAAAGCCTTCGCGTTCCCATCCCCAAGGTTTTACAGGAAGAAAATCGCTTGTAAAGGGGCTTCCCCCCGGATCATCTTGCCGCCATGCATCCCATTTTATTCG
>JAIOPF010000038.1 GCA_021414045.1 Deltaproteobacteria bacterium
AGCAAGTTCGGCATCATCGTCGAGAACACGCCCAGCGGCAACGCGACCACGACTGCCGAACAGGCCATCGCGATGATGTTCGCGGTATCCCGCATGATCCCTCAAGCGACCATGTCCATGAAGGAAGGAAAGTGGGACAAGAAGAGCTTCGTGGGCCGCGAGCTCACCAATAAAATCTTGGGTGTCATCGGCGTCGGCAATATCGGCAAGATCGTGGCCGAGCGGGCCTTAGGACTCAAGATGAGGGTCTTGGGCTACGATCCTTTCCTAACGCCAGAAGCCGCCGCCCAGATGGGCATCGAATTGGTCGGCCTCGAGGATCTTTTTACCCGCGCCGACTACATCACGGTGCACGTGCCCTTGATGGATAAGACCAAGAATCTTCTCAACAAGGACAGTTTCGCTAAAATGAAGAAGGGTGTCTTCATCATCAATTGCGCCCGTGGCGGAATCGTCAACGAAGCCGATCTCTTGATGGCTCTTGAAGAAGGCAAGGTGGCCGGCGCCGGTCTCGATGTCTTCGAAAAAGAGCCTCCTCCCGCCGACTATGCCTTGGTCAAGCACCCGCGAGTCGTGTGCACGCCGCATCTTGGCGCTTCGACCGATGAAGCCCAGCTCAACGTCGCCATTGAAGTGGCGGAACAGATCGTGAATTTTTTCCAGACCGGTGAAGTCAAGAACGCTGTCAATTTTCCCAGTATTTCCGGTGAATTGGCTAAGATTTTGAAACCTTACCTTTTACTCACCGAAAAGATGGGATTGCTGCAGGGACAGCTGGCTGAAGGCACTCCCCAACAGATCACCATCGAGTATACCGGCGAGATCACCAAGTACCCTTTGGCTCCCATGACGGTCTGCGTGCTGAAGGGACTCCTCGAGCCCATGCTCGAGAACGTCAGCGTCAATTACGTCAATTCTCCGGTCATCGCCAAAGAGCGCGGCATCAAGGTCGTCGAGGCGAAGACGCAAGAGGCTCAGGATTTTGCGAGCTTGATCACGGTGACTCTCGAAACCAGCGCCGGCAAGCGCATCGTCTCGGGGACCACCTTTGGGAAGAAAAACCCACGTATCGTAAGGATCGACGGGTTCTATCTCGAGGCCGTTCCAGAGGGAACCATCTTGGTTGTTCGCAACCACGACCGCCCCGGCGTCATCGGCAATATCGGCACGCTCTTAGGGAAGAACAAGGTCAACATTTCGCGAATGCAGCTGGGGCTCAGCAAAGAGAACGGCGAAGGCGAGGCTTTGGCGCTCTACAACGTCGATGGGCACGTTCCCACCGAAGTCTTGAACGAGCTGAAAGCCCTGCCCAACATCATCTCCGTCAAGGAAGTGAAGCTATAAATGGCCAACGTCGTGATTGTCGGCACCCAATGGGGTGACGAGGGCAAGGGAAAGATCGTCGATTTCTTCACTTCGCACGCGGATGCGCGAGGCGGCGAAAGGGGATGCCAAGATCGGCACCACCGGACGCGGCATCGGTCCTTGTTACGAAGACAAGGTCGCGCGGCGCGGGATTCGCCTCGCCGAATTCACGGATCCGGATATTTTCGAGCAAAGGCTCAAGGCCCTCTTGCCGGAACGGAACTCGTATATTCAGCGGGTGCTGAAAGGGAAGCCGTTTGAACTGGGCGCTTTGCTCAAGGAATACCTTCTTTTGGCCAAGCTCATTCGTCCTTATGTCGAGGATGTCGCCGAGCTTTTGCAGAACTGGGTCGACAAAGATTGGAACCTACTTTTCGAAGGCGCCCAGGGCACGAGCCTCGATGTCGATCACGGCACTTATCCCTACGTCACTTCCAGCAACACCGTCGCGGGTTACGCTTCCTGCGGCAGCGGACTCGGTCCCACGCAGATCGACCAGGTCGTCGGCATTGCCAAGGCGTATACCACCCGTGTCGGCAGCGGGCCTTTTCCCACCGAGCTCGAGGACAAGACGGGCGAATATTTGCGCGAGAAGGGCGGGGAGTTCGGTTCCACGACCGGTAGGCCGCGCCGTTGCGGTTGGCTCGACTTGGTGGTCATCCGTCATGCGATGCGCTCGAATGGATTGACCTCGCTCGTCTTGACCAAGCTCGATGTCTTGAGCGGCCTCAAGAAGATCAAGATTTGCACGGGCTATCGCCTAGGTTCCAAGGTTTTGAAAACGGTACCCGCGACCGTCGAGGCCTTGGAAGCGGTGAAGCCGATCTATGAAGAGATTACGGGCTGGGACGAAGACCTAACGGGCGTTACTCGCTGGAAACAGATGCCCAAAGCCGCCAAGAAGTACGTCGAAAGGGTCGAGAAATTACTCGATTTGACCATCACTTCGGTCTCCGTGGGTCCTTCGCGGCAACAACACATTGTGCTGAAGAATCCCTTCAAATAAAATGTGGCGCCCGCCAATTTTTTCCTCATTTCCCTGATTTTATGTCGTTTTTTCCAGGTTTTCGTGGCGATGCCAGGAGCCTTCCAATGAATGGCCTCGCCTGGGAAAAAAATAAGACCTTGCTATACCGCGGCGACAGTTCGTAAAATTAAGGATATTTAACGAGGGATCTTTTTAAGAAGCGGAAGGTTCAAGGGTGAGAAGTGGGGTTTTCGCTTAAGAATGGGGCGAGATTTTTTCGCGCTTTTTCGATGGTGGCCTATCTTGGCCTCATCTATATCTTTACCACCGCCCAACAGGCCCAAGGTGGTGGTTGTGGTGCCGCACCCATAGTTCCCCCCAATACTCCAGCCGTCCGTCAGATCAGCGATTGCGCCGTTGCACCGACTTGCGGGGACGACCAGCAGTGCCAGAACTTCGTCGCGGAATGCCTGAAAAGCGACAATCCGGCGCTTTTCGTTTGTTTCCACGAAGAATGCCGCCAATTGAATCAAGTGGTGGAGAACCAATCGCTTTGCGCTCCTTCCGGACAGCCCCTGCCGCCTCGGAAGTGTTTTGACGGCGCGGAGCAAGAATGCCTGCAAAACGAGGATTGCGGGCCTGCCGAATTTTCCTTGGGTTGCGTGCAGGGCTGTTGCGTTTCATTCAAGGACGGCCAGCCCGTCGACCTGGACGAGGACGATATTTCCGATGTGCCGGGAATCGACAATTGCATCGTTGGCACGAATGGAGTGGTGACCGCCTTCCAGTCTTTTAACCCCGGTCAAGACGATTGCGACCGCGACGGCATCGGCGATGCCTGCGATTCTTGCCCCACCGTTTTTGACCCCGATAAGTTCGGGCTCGACGGCGCCGACCCCGATAACGACGGTTTGGGAAATGCCTGCGACAACGACGACGACGGAGACGGACTGCTAGATGTCAGCGACAATTGTCCCACTCGCATCAACCCCAAGCAACAGGACGAGGACGGAGACGGGGCTGGCGATGTTTGCGACAACTGTCTTGGCTTGGCCAATCCTGAGCAAGGGGACGCGGACCAAGACGGGGTGGGGGACTCTTGCGACAATTGCCCGCAAAACGCGAATTTCGACCAAAAGGACCTGGACCACGATGGAGAGGGAGACGCTTGCGAGGCGGACCTCGATTCCGACGGCATTTTGGGAGACGACAATTGCCCGACGGTTGCCAATTCCGGTCAGGAAGACGGGGACGCGGATGGGGTGGGGGATGCCTGCGACAATTGCATCTCCGTATACAATCCCGACCAATTGAACCAAGACGACGTTGCGGGAGGCAGGGATCCATGGCGGGACGAACTTGGCGATGCCTGCGACCCCGATGACGATGCCGATGGCGTTTGTGACGATCCGAGATCCGGGGACGTCGGCTGCGATTTTTCGGGTCCGGACCTCTGCACTTGCGCAACCGACCGAAAGTGTCTCACCGGGCCTCTGACCAAGGACGACGATCACGATGGCTGCGAAGACCTGCCCTCGGGTCCTGCCTGCCTCATCGCGAGCTGCACCTCGGCGGATCAGTGTTCCATTCCGCCTTTCGAGCCGATTTATGATTGCGACACCAATGCCGGCTGCTGCGAATTTTTTTGCCAAGACGACACGGCCTGCGACACCATCGGTGGAACATTAGGCGTTGCCGACGCCTCTTTCGAGTGCGTATCGGGCTTTTGTCGATTTCTATGCGCCTCCGATAACGACTGTGCGGGCATCAGCGCCGCTCCCACCGTCTGCGATTTGGGCCTGGGTTACTGCGTCCCCGATAGCGGACAAAGTTCCGGGGGGGGCAAATAGCCGGTTTGATTTCCTTTAAGACATGAAAAGATCATTTTTATTCCATTTTATTTTTTTGTTGATCGTCGCCGGATGCGCTGGAAACTCCGCATCGGTGCCGGCCCCTTTGGTGGAGGTCCCTACCTCTATTAGCTTCCCGAGCAGCGTCTCGATCGATGTCGATACCACGACGGCGGCCCAGCAGCCCTCCGGCATAAAGTTCGAGGTGACTCCCGTCGGCCCCTTCTTCGAGGAGATCACCATCGGCGCCGGCGTGGTCAACTTGGGGAATTCCATCACCAATGCGGTCTTGGGGCCCTTAAGCGCTTTTGAGATACCGACGGGGACCGACGTTATCGCTTTTTCCTGCGCCATCAACGAGAACGCCACACTGAAGACTTTGCAAATCGATTTCGGCGATTACGATTTCGATGGCGATGGAACCACGGAAGGATGTTCGGGAAGCACCGGTGCCCTGCCCATTTGCTATCGGGTGTGGGTTGGAGGCGAGCGGCGCACCGCGGGAGTTTTCGAGACCGAGTTTCCCACGCCCGACCAGATTGGCCAGGGTCGATTTGTCGCCGCACAGGTGGATTTAGGCACGGCGCAGATCAAGAAGGCTAGGGCGACCTACGACCATCGAAATCCGCTCGACAAGTTCACCGATTTTTTTGTTCCAGACGACGATTCGTCAGGATCGGACGTCTCAGGCCTCGTTCCTCATGCCTTTGCCAGACAGGAAGGGCCTGAGCTTACCGCCCGCAAGACGGTCAATTTTTCCCTCGGGCCTTTGGTGAATGGGATCACGCAATGGCGCGAGGGCAGGGATTATTGGCTTGGTACCATCAATGAATTTGTCGATGTTTCGCCCAACATCGAGACCTTCAGCAACCAATGCGCTCAGATCTCCACCCAAGAGGGGGTCAACTCCAATTTTTGCGTCGCCGCCGGGCTCAATTTGGACGGCCTGGTCTTCCCCTCGATAGGTACCTTGCAAGACCTCGAGTTTCCCGCTGGCTTCCCCTTGGTTCCGCTCGTCAGGCCCGCGCAAGAGACCGTAACTTGCACGGTCAGTCCCTAGCCGGGACCTCATTTTTTGGAATAAAAAGCGTTTCTATTTTCACCCGCGACCTGCTTTAATCGGCTTATGAATCCTATCACCGATGTGGTGCGTCCCTTGACACGCCGAACCAACCGTTATTTCCACGATTATCAAGAAAAATTGAGCGGCGTGGCCACCGAACAATTCCTGAAAAGCTGCCTGGAGGATATCGAAAAGGCCCAGGGCCTGCCGGACTG
>JAIOPF010000127.1 GCA_021414045.1 Deltaproteobacteria bacterium
ATTTGTCCTTCACGACAATCTTCAAGACTTGTTCGGGTGGGCTGAGCCTCGTATCGGTGGTGATTTCGGAGGTGACTGTCGCGCCCACGCTGGCCACCGCGAGATGGACCTCGTTGCTCCAAATGTCGTGGGTCTCATGGCCGCCGACGTCGGTGATGTCGGCAGTGGGGGAATTCCAAACGAGGGTTCCCATGGGACCGACGCTGGCGCCGTTGGGAACTTCCTGTTGCGGAAACCCGGAAGAATCGTCGCTGCCCTGAGGAAAGCCGCCGAGCTCCAGATTCGTCGCCTGAGGACCCGCGTATCCCAATTGGTCCGAAGCCCATTCCATTTGATCGAGGAAACCCTGCCAGGCCTTGCTGTCCGGTTTTGATTCGGCGCCGGAGATCACCGCGCCGTAATAGGCATAGGCCTGCTCGTACCAATTCACCAATTTCTGTTTGGGATCCGTGCCCTGATTTTGCCGCAGCGATTTCGACGCGTGGCGATCGGAGGTCTCTTCACGCTGGATGGGGTGGATGGAACTGGATTTATTTAAGGACGTGCTTTGCATTTCGGCGACCCTCCTTAGGTCTACCGGCTTATAAAGCAAGGGCCGTGCCGAAAGGAATACGAGCAAAAAACTTAATAAAAATAGTTGGTTACAAAAATGGTCGAGAGAGGTTGGGAAAATTTGAAATCAATTTGAAATTCATTCCAGTTTCAAATTTATAAAAATACATCGCTTCCCTTGAAGGCGGGTCTTGGATAAAATTTCAGGGAAAGGGCAACACCTCTAAGAATAAATGGCGATACTGTTATTATTGATCGATGAGTCTTTATGATGGAAACGACGCGTCAAATCCCTAAGTGGTTTATATTCCTCGCCTTGACGGCTTGTTCGGGGCTGGCCTCGGGTCCCACCGGCGGCAGCGTGGGGGGGGGAGATACTCGCGCGGTTCCTGTGACCATGGATGGTGGCGCGCCTGCGCCGGCGACGGTTCGTCCCGCGGTTTCGATCGGAAAATTGCTGGTCAAGCGAGAGAAGTCGACGAGTTCTACCAATGACCTGACGGGCGCAATTATGGTGAAAGGTTCCATCAAATGCTGCATCGAATCGAAGGACGAATCCCCTGATTCCGAGCTTTGTCCGGATGGGCGTATCTTGAGGTTGGTGGATGTATCGAATAAGATTATTTTCGAAGCGAAACCCATTCTCAATCCCGATGGTTCCCTCCAGTTCGAAGTGAATTACCCCGTTGCTGGAGTTCCCGAAGCCAATCCCAGCTTCAAATATTTTCTCAGCGGAGATCCTGCCGCCGTTCCTTCCTCGCTGGGTCAGCCGAGGAAATGTGGAGAAGACCTGCCCTGCGAGCCTGATGTGGGAACCCACTATGATAAGAAGACGACCGACATCGGTTGGATCGCCGAAGCCGTCCCCGGCGATGAGGCTTGCAATCCCGGAACGCCGAAGTACGACGATTCCATCCCCGTCGATTTGAAAGATCCTCAAGGTTTGTCCCCCAAGGGTTCGGAAGGGGAGTCTCTCCTGAATCAAAAACCGAAGATCGACCTCGAGTAGCCCTATTTCGTCTTATGAATTCGACGCCTGTCATCTTAACTTGGATGATTTTTTTTAGCCTGTCAGGATGCTCGGGATTGGCCTCGGGTCCCACCGGCGGCAGCTTGGGTGGCGGGGATACTCGTGCAGTTCCCGTCACCATGGGTGGAGGGGTGCCCGCGGTCCAGTCCGAACGGGGTGACGATCTCCTCTATATCCAGGTGAAGCCCGCGGAAGAACAGCTCCCGCCCGCGAACGACTCTCTCAGCGGACTTCCTCGGCAAAAAATGTCGGGAAGCGTCACCTGTTATCGAAAGAATGAAAATTCCCGGCTTTGTCCCGCCGATAGGGTCTTGCGCATCGTGGATACTCAGGCGAACCGTTACGTCGACACTCGTCTCGGGGAAGCGGTTGGAGAAACAAGGCGTTTTGAGGTGGTGTATACTCTCGGCGGCGCTTCTCTGAAGGATGGAAAGGCGGCCCGCGCCTCTTGGAGTTTCTTTCTCAATGACCAAGAGGGGTACCAGCCCGATGGACTGGGAATTCAGAAGGATTGCGTGGATCTCCCGCTATGCATTCCGGCGGAGGGGTGGATTCACGAAATGAAGGTTTTTGAAAAGGAATCCACCGTTCAGGCCGATCCTTCCGAGCCGGAGGCCCCTGTCGGTTTGAAAAATCCTCAAGCGATTCCTCAGAATGCCCCGGCTGGAGATGCTTCCGAAGGTTCGGATGCCGCCAGCTTTAATCAAAAATCTAAAATCGATCTCTAATTCAGGCCTTGAAAAAAAGCATGAAATCTATATGTTTATCCCTATGGAAAATATAGTTTCAACCATATCTTTCCCCCGGGAACTCGAGCAAAAACTCAAAGAATTCGCGAAAAGCCGCGGAAAACCCAAGAACAGCCTCATTCAAGAGGCGGTGAGGGAATATCTCGAGCGCAGGGAGATCGAGCTGATCGAGAGAAAGCTGCAGGCCAGAGGGCGAAGTCTGGGGATAGAATCCGAAGAAGATGTCGTTGATTTGGTGCGAAAAGTACGCAAGAGGTCCAAGCGTTGAAGGCGGTCTTCGATACCAACGTGTATATTTCCGGGCTGCTTTTTAAGGGAGGAGTCCCGTCGAGATTGTTTGATTTAGCCAGGGATAAACGGTTCTCGCTATATCTTTCCCCGGAAATTCTGGAGGAATTCCGAGCCGTCCTCCGGATGAAATTCGAAATGTCCCTTCATGAGACGGATAGGTTGGTGCGTTGGATCGAGAGCGCCGCTCAAATCGTCTATCCTATCCGGAAAATTCAGTTGGTGAAAGTCGACGAACCTGACAATCGCATTTTAGAATGCGCCCTCGAAAGCTCGTCCGAATACCTCGTGACGGGAGATAAAAAACACTTGTTGAGATTAAAACACCCTTTTGGTTTTAAGATCGTCTCACCAGCGGATTTTTACTCCTTGCTTTATCCTTGATGCCGGGCCGGTCATGCCGAGGCTTCCCTCAAAAATTTCTGCAGCAGGCTCTTCTTCTTGGGGATCCCGTAGCGGTCCATCATGTTGTAAACGCTCTTCAGCGTGACGCCGAGATCCTCGGCGATCATGTTTTTGTCGCCGCCGTATTTCCGAGCGAGGGAGAGGATTTTCTTTCGTTCGGCTTCCTGCTTGGGATCGAGGATGGGGGCCTTCGAGTCTGAGCCCGTTGGTTCTTCGGTCATCTTGGTTTCGATGGGGATGGGCGCCGGGGCTATGCCCTCGCTCAGCATCAGCATCTTTCCGGTGATGGCCTTTCCACCGGCGAAGAGCAGGGCGTTGCGTACCGTTCCCTCCAATTCGCGGATATTCCCGGACCAACTTCGCTTCATCAGCACTTGAATGGCTTCTTGCTGGAAGGCACTGGGCTTGAGTCCGTATTCCTTGGCGATTTTTTTCGTCAGGAAATGGACGAGGAGGGGAATGTCTTCTTGGCGTTCCCGCAGGGGCGGCAGGGGCACGGTCATGCCGTTGATGCGGAAGAAGAGATCCTGGCGGAATTTTTCTTCCTGCACCATGCGCCGCAGGTCGCGGTTGGAAGCGGTGACCAGGCGCACGTCGATCTTCACGGTCTTGTTGGATCCCAGGGGACGCACCTCGCCTTCTTGCAGGACGCGCAACAGCTTCGCCTGCATGGCCAGCGACATGTCGGCGACTTCATCCAAAAATAAGGTGCCGCCGTTGGCCATTTCAAAGAGGCCCACCCGATCGCGGTCGGCTTGGCTGAAGGCGCCGCGCTTGAAGCCGAAGAGCTCGCTCTCCAATAAATTTTCCGGGATCGCGCTGCAGTTCTCGGTGACGAAGGGAGCCTTCTTGCGGGGGCTATTGAAGTGCAAGGAGCGAGCGATCAATTCCTTTCCGGTGCCGGATTCGCCGAAGATCCAGACGGGGATCTTGGTCTGGGTGACGTGGTCGAGCAGCTCGAAGACTCGCATCATGGCCGCCGACCTTCCGATGATCTCGGGATACTCGTACTTGAGCTTGGTCTGCTTTTGGGAGAGCTCCTCGTTGAGCACTTCGATGTGCTGGGCCTGTTCTTGGACCGTGCCTTCGAGATTTTCCTTCGCTTGGTTCAGCGCGGCGATCATTTGGGCCTTTTGGATCGCCAAAGTCGCTTGGCTGGCGAAGCCGCTCAGGAGGATCACGTCTTCCGGCGCGAAG
>JAIOPF010000119.1 GCA_021414045.1 Deltaproteobacteria bacterium
AACGACGAGAGCACCAAGCTGCTGGCACGCGAAATCTGTTCGCTGGACCAGATGCGTTTGCAAAGGACCCGGGCCATCCATTTGACCGTGCGCCAAGACCTCATGACGGAAGAGTCCCTCAAGGAGTTTCGGCATCTACTTGAGAAATTCCCGGGCCGCTTACCGACCTTTTTGCACCTGATCGGGCCTCAACAGCGCGAGACCGTCCTGGCGATGCCCCCCGATTTGGAGGTGGAACTGAGCGATCATTTCATTTCCGAGGTCGAAAAGATGTTCGGGGCTTCTTCGGTCGTGTTGAATTAACCGGGGGAGGGCCCGACAGATCTATTGTGTTCTTTATAAAATTCTTTATTATGGAAGAAAGATGATGAAAGGAGGACCCCCCTTCATTGGATAAAAAGAAAGCGCCCGCCGAACGCGCTATTTTGGTCGGCATCCGTCACCCCCGAGAATCCAGCCTCGACGCACGGGAATCCCTCTTCGAACTCGAGCGCCTAGTCCACACCGCTGGCGCCATTGTCGTCGGCACCACCCAGCAAGAAATCAAGAAAATCGAACCTTCCAGCTACATCGGTAAAGGAAAACTCGAAGAAGTTTCCGAACTGGTGAGGCAGACCGGCGCCAATACCGTCGTTTTCGACGAAGACTTGAGCCCCGGCCAAAACCGCAATCTGGAAGAAGCCATCCGCTGCAAGGTGGTGGACCGCACGGGCCTTATTTTGGATATTTTCGCCCAACATGCGAAATCCAAAGAGGGCAAACTCCAGGTCGAACTCGCGCAAAGCATTTATCTCATGCCTCGGCTCGTCGGCCAATGGGCCCACTTCGGACGTCTCGGCGGCGGCGGGATCGGGACCCGCGGCCCCGGCGAAACCCAACTCGAAGTCGATCGCCGGCGCATCCGTGAGAGGATTTCCAGCATCAAGCATCAGCTCGAACGTGTCGAGACCGCCCGTCATCTTCACCGCCGCAAGCGGGAGGGGGTTCCGATCCCAACGGTCGCGATGGTTGGCTATACGAACGCCGGCAAGTCGACGCTGATGAACCAATTGACCCATGCGGGCGTCCTGGTCGAGGACAAGCTCTTCGCCACCCTCGATCCCACGGTTCGACGCCTCAAGCTTCCGACGGGTCGACAAGTTCTGCTTTCCGATACGGTCGGTTTCATCCGAAAGCTTCCACATGCCTTGGTCGAAGCTTTCAAGGCGACTTTCGAGGAGGTTCGCGCGGCCGATCTGATCCTGCATGTCATCGATTCGAGCTATCCGACTTGGCGGCAGCAAAAGGAAGTCGTCGAATCGGTTTTGGAAGAATTGGGTTTGCATACCAAACCCACCATCGAGGTCTACAACAAGATCGACCTCTTGGGAGCTTCGGCCGCCAATGGTCATGGTGTGCGTATTTCCGCTCGCAGCGGGCAGGGGGTCGATGAGCTTTTAAGGCAAATTGAACATCGCCTGCATTCCGATTTTCGAACTTTCAAAGTGAAGGTTCCTTACGCTCGAGGAGACTGTCTTGAGTGGTTGTATCGGGTCGGCGAGGTTCAAGGACGCATCGACAACGAAGATGGGGTATGGATGCAGGTGGCCTTGAGTCCCGATGACGTCGGACGGCTCCGTAAAGAGCCTTCGGTGCGAATGCATGTGGTGAGAGATCGCCGCAAGGCAAGCCTTCGGGAGCCGGCCGCAACCGCCGGCGTTTAGCGTCCCAAGAGCTTCTCTTTTCGTCCGCAAAAGCAACGGATTTTTTGCCAATTTATTCCTGAGATTTCATTTGCCGCTTCGAGAAGGCGGTCCCTATAATTCCCCATCGACTCAAAATTGGGCATAGCCTCAAGGGGGCCTCTTATGAAGACGAGGTGGCTAGTTGTTGCTTTTATCGCGTTTTTTTCCAGCATTCACGGTCTAGCGGCTCAGGAAAACGAATGGCCCCGGCGGATCGACGCCCCCAAGGCGACGATCGTGATCTACCAGCCTCAGCCCGAGACCTTTCAAGATAACCATTTGACCGCGCGATCCGCGGTTTCGGTCACCATGAAGGACGATCCCGAGCCGGTCTTTGGGGCCGCTTGGTACGACGCCACCGTCGCCACGGACCGAGACGCTAGAATGGTGGAAGTCCAAAACGTCAAGGTGACGAAGGTCAAGTTTCCCGATGCCACCCCGGAACAAGAACAAAAATTCATCGACTTGGTGAGCCGGGAGATGACGGGCTGGAAACTCAACGGGTCGTTGGATCGTCTCATGACGACTCTGGAGCTTGCCAAAAAAGAGGAAAAGATAGCGGGCCAGGGGAATACCACGCCCCCGAAAATTTTATACTCCGAGCAGCCCGCGGTTTTGGTGACTATCGACGGAAACCCCATCCTAAAAGCGGTGGCTGGATCCGAAGTCCAGCAGGTCGTCAATACGCCTTTCCAAATCTTCTTCGATCCCACCTGGAAGCTGTATTACTTGAAAGGAAGCCCGCAATGGTTTTCCTCTTCCGGTTTGATGGGCGGCCGTGGCGACGGAACCCACGGAGCTGATCGTGAGCGTTGGGGAACCCCAATGGGAGGCCATTCCGGGAACTGATTTGAGTTATTTGAAAAACTCCTCGAATGCGGCGTTTTTTCAACCAGCGGCCGGAACGTATTATGTGATGCTTTCGGGACGATGGTTTTCCACCAAGTCGACTCCACCCGCCGTCGCGGCTTCCGCGCCGGCTCCCTTGGTTTCGGGTCTTTGGGGAAAAATGCTGTCGGCGACGAAACCACCTGCCAAGCCAACCGTGACGGCGACTCTTTCCGTGGCGGATGCTTTCAAGGGGCCCTGGACCTATGTCAGTCCGGACCAACTCCCGGAGGGTTTTCGGAAAATCCCGCCCAGCTTCTCGCAAGGTTCGGTGCTGGCTAGTATTCCTGGAACGCAAGAGGCGGAGGATGCCGCGATGGATGCGGAGATTCCCCAAACCACGGTCATCGATAAGAAGAAGGCGAGCTTCAAGGCTACCTACGATGGGGAACC
>JAIOPF010000120.1 GCA_021414045.1 Deltaproteobacteria bacterium
GATGGATGCGGAGATTCCCCAAACCACGGTCATCGATAAGAAGAAGGCGAGCTTCAAGGCTACCTACGATGGGGAACCGAAATTCGAAAAGGTCAGCGGAACTTCGATGGACTATGCGGTGAATACACCGGACCAGATTATCAAGGACGGCGACAAATATTACGCTGTGGACCAAGGTGTCTGGTACGTCGCGGATAAGCCTGAGGGCCCTTACAAAGTCGCCGATAAAAGGCCCAAGGACATCGACCAAATCCCTCCCGACAACCCCAATTACAATACCAAGTATGTCTATGTTTACGATTCCGACGACGACACCGTCACCAGCGGATACACCGCGGGGTACTTGGGGGCTTTTCTCATCGGAACCACGATGGGAGCCGCGATGACTTGGGGCACGGGGTATTATTATCGTCCCTGGTACGGATCTTATTATTACTCTCGCCCTTGGTCTTATGGTTATGGGGCTTATTACAATTCCAATACCGGAGGTTGGGGATATCGTGGCCCTAACGGTGGAGCCTGGTACCGTCCCAGCGGGGGGTATTATGGAGGCAATGGATATTGGGGCGCCGGCGGTTATCGAAATATCGACGTCGGCGATATCAACGTCGGGGAGATCAATATCAATCGAGACCGCACGACCAATAACCTCTACAACCTTCAAAATAACTTGAATCGCAATGCGGATAGCGGACGCCTAGCTCAGCGCGATAAAAATCAGCTCAACAAGTTGGGAGAGAGGGGCCCTTCCGCCGGCCGCGATTCTTCGAAGCTAGCGGGCGATAGGCCCAACAACGTCTTCGCGGATAAGGATGGCAATGTCTTCCAACGCAACCAAGATGGCAAATGGCAGGAACGGCAGGGCAAGGAGTGGAAGGACACCGAGGTTCCGCAAGGGCTCAAGGATAAGGCGGCCTCGCGGGAAGCAGGCGGGCTGTCCGACAAGGACCAGGGGATGAAAGACCGACAACCCGGCGAGTCCGGCCTGAAAGACAAGGCAGGTGGGCTGAAAGATAACAAGGTGCAGGGCAAGGATCTGAGCGATAAGGCGGGAAACCTGAAGGCCCGCAATCCAAATCCCAGCGCGAAACAAGGTCAGCTAGCCAATCGTCCGGCGGCCGCCAATCGGCAACCCGCGAATTTCGATCGCGGCAACATGGAGCGACAACATCAAGCACGAGATCACGGCAATGCCCGGGCCCAGAACTATCAGTCCTATCAATCGAATCGCAACATGGCTTCCCGACCCTCTTCCGGAGGCACGGATCGCGGCGGTGGCGGCAACCTCAATCGTGGAGGGGGAGGCTCTCGGGGTGGCGGGGGATTTCAAGGTGGAGGTGGCGGGGGAGGTCGCTCTCGGGGCGGCGGTGGCGGCGGAAGACGCCGTTAAATAAATATTTCAGTGGGTGTCGACGATTCGCAAAGGAGAAAACCGTGAAACCACAACTCAAGCTCTGGTTTGTCCCGCTTTTAGTAGGTGCTTTTCAATGGGCTGGGTGCGCCAACGTTAAGGAAACCCCTTCTCCGGAAAAGGGCGTTTCCTCGACAACGAAAGAATCGGACTCAGACTCCTTCAAGAAATACGGTCAAGAATTCAAAGGCAAAATCGGCAAAACCTACGCGGAATCCGTCGAGTGGTATCCGGAAACGAAAAAACCGAAACCTGAGTCCCCCAACGTCTTGATCCTCTTGCTGGATGACGTCGGTTTTTCGCAATTGGGCAGTTACGGAGGATTGGCTCAGACGCCCAACATCGATGCCTTGGCGGCCGATGGCTTGCGTTACAACAACTTTCATACCACGGCGCTCTGTTCGCCCTCGCGAGCCACCTTGATGGCGTCAAGGAACCCCCATCGCATTGGATTGGGTTCCCATGCTCTTACCGCGATGGGATTTCCCGGTTATAACGGGACGCCGCCCGAGAGCGCGAAATCCATCGCGAAGGATTTTCAACATGCCGGATACGAAACCTTCGCCTTGGGCAAGTGGGACCACACGCCATTGCCGGAAGCTTCCCAAAGCGGCCCCTTCCTCCATTGGGCCAGCGGCGAGGGTTTTGACCATTACTATGGTTTCATGGCGGCGGATGCCGACGATTTTCGCTCCTTGGTTTGGAACGACCATCACCCCACGGAAAACTGGGTAGGCAAGTCGAACTATCACTTGACCACCGATCTCGCCGATCGGGCCATCGCTAACATTACGTCGCATGTCTCGATTTATCCCGACCGGCCTTTGTTCATGTTCTGGGCCCCCAGCGCCATGCACTCGCCGCATCAGGTCGAAAAAAAGTACATCGACATGTATCGAGGCAAATTCGACATGGGCTGGGACAAGGCCCGGGAACAGATTTTCGCGAAACAAATGGAGATGAAGCTGCTTCCGGCGGGAACCAAGCTTTCCGACGGCATTCCGGAGATTCCTCGGTGGGACAGCTTGAGCCCGGACCAGAAAAAACTCTACGCCCGCCAGATGGAAGTGTTCGCCGGCATGCTGACGCAGACCGACGAACAAGTCGGCCGCATCATCGCGGCCCTGAAGCGCACCGGACAATACGACAACACCCTCATCATCCTCACTTCGGACAACGGTACCAGTGGCGAGGGGGGATTGAACGGCCTGTATAACGAGTCCTTGGTGATCAATAGCATGCAGGCGAATTTAGAGGAAAACATGAAGCACTACGACGAGTGGGGCGGCCCGAACACCTATCCGCACTATCACGCGGGATGGGCCATGGCCGGGAATACCCCCTTCAAATACTGCAAACAGATCGTTCACAACGGCGGTATCGCCGATCCCCTGATCATCACGTGGCCCAAGGGCATCAAGGCCAAAGGCGAGATCCGCAATCAATACAGCTTCATTACCGACATCATGGCGACGGCGCTGGAAGCCACCGGAACCCCCTTCCTCGAGGAGATCGACGGGATCAAGCAAATGAGCCTCGACGGCAAGAGCCTGGTTTATAGCTTCGATAATTCCAGCGCGCCCTCGACCCGCACCGAACAATATTATGAACAGCTTGGCAACCGCGCTATGTACAAGGATGGTTGGAAGGCGGTGACGATTCACGGCAACCGCATGCCTTGGGTTGTGGCCGGCACCTTCCCCTTCGATAAGGACGTCTGGGAATTGTATAATCTCAACGAGGATTTTTCGGAAACCAACGACCTCGCCGCGAAAAATCCCGAAAAGCTCGAGGAGCTGAAAAAGCTTTGGGAAGAGCAGGCCTGGAAAAACAATGTTTTCCCGCTTTATGATGACATCGCCAATCGGGTGGCCACGCAATTCAATCGGGCTTTTGGCGACCGGAAGAGCTTCACCTACTACTGGCCAGGGGCCGAACGCATTCCCGAGGCCGTTTCCGCGCCGATTAAAAACACCTCGCACACCATCGAGACGACGCTCAATTTAAAGGGCGACGAAGAAGGCGTCCTGGTGGCCTGCGGTGGAGTGAATAGCGGTTATGCCCTGTTCATCGCCGACCACAAGCTCCATTACGAATACAATTACTTTAACCAGAAGAGGTACCAGATCGCCTCTTCCGTCCTGCCCCCCGGCAAAGTCGACATCAAATTCAATTTCATCAAGACGGGCCAACTGAAGGGGACCGGAGAGCTCTACGTCAACGGGGAAAAAGTGGGGGAGGGCGCCATCGACCAAACCGTCCCAGGAAGTTTCTCGCTCAGTGAGACCTTCGATGTTGGCGTGGACAATGGAACTCCCGTGTCGAATGATTACAAACAAAAGGACCATTTCCCCTTCACCGGTCAGATCGACAAAGTCACCATCAATCTAGCCGCCGACAACCGGAACGAGGAGATCAAGGCGACCAATCCCGCGGTCGATTAATCCCATGAAGGATGGAAGATGGGTTGGAAGATTCTTTTCACGATTTTTTTTGTCACGTTAGGGCCCATTAAGCTCATCGTGCCTTTTGCGGCCCTTACCCAGGGTGCGGATTGGGCGCTGCGTCGGGAAATAGCTCTGAGGTCCTTCGGGATTTCGCTGCTAACCGCGTTCGGAATGTTCTTTTTCGGAAAATTCTTTTTGGAAAACTTTCGTGTCGGTCTGGACACGGTTCGCCTGACCGCCGGCCTCATCCTTTTTTTAGGCTCTTTGGAAATTTTGCGCCGCCCGGCGGTGCCCGGCAAAGTCGCTGAGTCCCCGGTGCCTCCTTCCAAAAGTGTCGCTATGATTCCCATGACCTTCCCGAATATCCTGACGCCTATCGGGGTTGCGGCCATCGTTTTGCTCTCCTATCTCGCCGCCGATCAAGGGGGTGACGCCACCTTCCAGGTATTGGCCATGTTGGTTATCGTCATGGGGCTTAACCTCGTCGCCATGTTCGGTTCCTCCCGCATCCTGCGCTGGATGGGCGGAACCGCCGTTCTACAAATATTGGGCGGCGTTTTGGCGGTTTTACAGGCGGTCTTGGGGATGCAAGTGATCGTCAACGGGCTGAGGGGATTGGGTGTGATCCTCGGCGGATAATGGTTTCGTATTGAATTAAGGAGGTGGGCGGTGAGACCTAAAGCGGGAAGTAAAAAAATTGTCAGGCTTGCGCCTCTAGCGCCGGGGAGATCGCTAGCCGAGTGCTACGCCGACGGCAAGAATCTGCGGAAAAAAATTCCCCGGGCCGATCATGCGGCTTGGAGAGCGAGGGGTGGGCGTGACCCCGTGGGTTTGCTAATGAAATCCAGTGAAGGGCGTCTTCCTCCCTTGCTGCCTCTTCGCTACGGAAGAATGGTGCAATCTCCCTTTACCTTTTTTCGGGGAGCCGCGGCGGTCATGGCCGGGGACCTTGCATCTACTCCGACCACGGGAATCTTCGTTCAGCTTTGCGGCGATTGCCATCTTTTGAATTTCGGAGGATTCGCGACGCCCGAACGCCGCGTGATTTTTGATCTTAACGATTTCGATGAAACCCTTCCCGGTCCCTGGGAATGGGATTTGAAAAGGCTCGTGGCGAGTTTCGTGATAGCCTCTCGCCACAATAAACTTTCCAAGGCATCGGCCCGCGACGCCGCGCTCGCTTGCGCCCGTAACTATCGCAAGCGATTGGCCGAATTCGCTGAAATGCGCGCATTGGAAGTGTGGTACGACAGCATCGAGATCGATGCACTAGTTCAAAGCATCAAAGACAAGGACTCGAGGCGGATAGCCAAGAGACGCATAGAAAAGATCGTCACTCGTGACGTGGTGGAGGATGATTTCCCGAAACTTGTGGAATCCACGGGAGGAATTCACCGTATCAAGGACAATCCCCCCTTGATTTATCATCCACCCGAGGCTCAGGAAAAGGACTTTGATGAGATCGTTCAAGAGGCGATGCAGCAATACCGGGACACTCTGCCCGACGATCGTCGGGTGCTATTCGACCGCTATCAACTCCAAGACATCGCCATGAAGGTGGTCGGAGTGGGTTCGGTGGGCACCTGGTGCGGCATTGCTTTATATATGGCACGGGGCCAAGATCCCATGTTCCTCCAGGTCAAGGAGGCTCGTGTCTCCGTCCTTGAGCCTTATCTTGGCCGGACCAGCTATCCCAATCACGGCCAACGGGTAGTTGTGGGCCAACGTCTGATGCAATCCGCCAGCGATATTTTTTTAGGCTGGACCAAGGGCCGGAAGGGCAGGCATTTTTTCATACGCCAATTGCGGGACATGAAGATCAAGCCGCAAGTGGAGATTTGGCAATCCGAACCCATGATGCTTTTCGCGAAATTCTGCGGCTGGTCCTTGGCGCGAGCTCACGCGAAATCCGGAGATGCGGCCCGGATCAGCGGATATTTGGGAAAGAGCGATACCATGGACGAGGCTTTGGCGGATTTTGCCGAAGCTTACGCCGATCAAAACGAGCGCGACCATCAACTTCTCGTCGAGGCGGTTCGAAAGGGCCGAATTGAGGTGTATTTGGAGAGGTAGGGACTCCACCTAGAAAAATTGGATATAAAAAAACCCCCGTTCCGATCCGGAACGGGGGTTTTTATTCGGAATGCTGTAACGTGCCCTATTCGGGGATGTTCTGCGTGCGTTCGGCCAATTGCACGGCGCAATCGTGGATCAAGTCGGCAATGGCTTTGCCGGCCGGGGACTTGTAGAAGAAGTCGCCGCCGAAACCGAGGCCGCTGCCGGCGCCGGCGCCGAGGACGCCGATGTCGAATTTATTCTTGGAGACTTCCGTCGAGGCGAGGACTTCGCTGGTCGAGGAGTCGTAGACCCGGCAGGTCATGCGGATGTTGGTGGACTTGGGAGCCACCGCGCCGAGACCGAAACCGCCGTGACCGAGGCCCATGCCGCCGAAGCTGCCGCCGATGTTGTCTTTCGACACGCCGGTGAGGGCGAATTGCACCAAGCGGGAGGCCAAGGTGACGTTACCGCCCTTGGCGGACTTTTGACCGCGGCGGGAACGGCCGCTCTGCTGGAGGAATTGCTCGCGCTCGTAGCCTTCGCCGACTCCGTAGCCACCCCGCTCGACGACCCGGAAGCAACCGGAGTTGGTGAGCTCGTTGACGACGACGTCGCGGGCGTTCCCGGCGAATTCATCCCAGCCGATGTAGATATTTTCGGTACGGAACTGGTCGACCGCCACGGTGGGGCGATTCGCACAGGCCGGGTATTCTTTCTTTTTGGCTTCCGCCGAACGGGAAAGGCCAGCCACGGCGCCAACCGCGAAGACCATGGCCGAAGCCACCGAGAACCACTTTTTCATAGAAATTCCTCCTTACAGGATTAGAAAAATTGGGCGAAACCTAACAGAAGGCCCGGGACTGTCAAGGCAATTTGGTTTGACGGAACCCCGGCACATCCTTTAAGACCATAAGACCAGCGGTAGACCTTTCCGTTGCGACCTTGGTTAAAACCGTCCATGCAAATCTTCAACTTACCCAACTCCCTTACCTTGCTCCGCATCCTTTTGGTTCCCGTTTTTACCTACTGCTTCCTTCAGGGGGAATATCGCATCGCGTTAATCGTCTTCGTGATCACGGGCTTCACCGACGTCGTGGACGGCTACCTTGCCCGGGCCCTCCAGAAGAAAACCACCCTGGGAGCCATCCTTGACCCCGCGGCGGATAAACTCTTGATGCTGGTCACCTTTATCGTCCTGGCGATGCGGGATCTCGTGCCTCCCTGGCTCAGTTTTTTGGTCATTTTTAGAGATTTGGTGATCGTTTCGGGGACTTTGATCCTGAAGCGGCTGAAAAAGAAGCTCTATTTCAAGCCCACTCGGATGAGCAAGTTGAACACCTTTTCCCAGCTTTTCACGATTTTCCTGTCCTTTCTTTTGACCTTTATTCGGGCGGAAAGTCCCCAAATACTCCTGCCTTACGAGGGTGGTGTGGCCAGGCTTTTGGGCTGGGTAATCTATATTTGCGCGGGCATGACAATTATCACGGGAATTCAGTACACTAGGATCGGACTCCTGATTTTGCGTCGGGACCGAGAATATGCCGATCTTCCCCTTAAAAAAGACTAAGCTGGTCGTCAGCGACTTCCACCTGGGCAAGGGCAAGCACCTGGCCGATGGGTCTCCCAATCTCCTCGAGGATTTCAGCGCCGACCGTCAGTTCATCCAGTTCCTCGATTATTACCTGACGGGCGCCTACAAGCGGGCCGAGGTTGAGTTGATCATCAATGGAGATTTCTTCAACCTCCTGCAGGTGGATTACCGCGACAAATTCACCGACGTCATCACCGAGTCGGACGCCCTGCACAAAACGATGAGCATCCTCAAGGGACATCCGGAAATCTTCGACAAGCTGGCGGAATTTTCAAAAGAGTCGGGCCATTCGGTCACCTTCATCTTGGGAAACCACGATCCCGGCTTGCTTTGGGAAGGCGTTCAAGAGACGCTTCGCCTGCGTTTGGGCGGGCAGGTGCGATTCGTGATGGAGGCCTATTATTTCGACGGCGTTCATATCGAGCACGGCAATCAATACCTCGCCGACAATCGCTACAACCGAAAGCAGTATTTTCTCTCGAAGAACCTGCCGGAGCCCATCATCAATCTACCCTTCGGAAGCTTTTTTTTGATTCACTATTTGAACGAGATCAAAAAGGAACGGCCCTATATCGACAAAGTCTACCCCTTTTCGATGTACCGTCGCTGGGCCTTGATCCACGACACTTGGTTCGCGATACGCAGTGCCTTGAAGGTGGCCATCTGGTTTTTCAAGTTCATCCTGACGCCCAATCCCGCCCGCGAGCTGAGCGTGAGGCAGGTGTTGCGTATTCTGCGCGAGACCACCGTCCATCCGAAACTCCACAAAGAGGCGAAACGCATCTTGCTCACGCACAAAAATTGCCGCATCGTGGTCTTCGGCCACACCCACCAATACCTCTATCGCAAATTCGCTCCGGGGAAGGAGTACTTCAACACGGGAACCTGGAACGAGAAGATCAGCCTGGAGGTCGGCACCCTTGGCCGAGTCTTACGCCTGACCTTCGTGCAGATCGATTTCGACCGAGACAACCTGCCGCATGGAACCTTGAAGGAATGGAAGGGGCATACTAACGTGGTGGAGGATTTGGTTTTTTAATATCGCTATGCCCACTATCCAAAATATCGCCTTTGAGGAACTCGGTCTGCGCCCCTTCGCGGAGACCTTGGAGTACCAAAAGAAAACCCGACGCCGGCGCCAGGCTGGCGAAATCGGAGACCGCGTCCTGTTCGTGGAGCATCCGCGGGTGATCACCCAAGGACGGCGACCGGCGGACGAGGATTATCGCGTCACCAAGCCCGAGTTGCGGGCTCAGGGCTATGACTTGGAAGACGCGGACAGGGGGGGCAAGCTGACGTATCATGGACCGGGTCAGATGGTGGCGTATTTCATCTTGTCGCTGAAGGACCGAGGCCTGGGAATTCCCGAGTTCGTCCATCGCGTCGAAACCGCGGTGATAGCAACCTTGGCGAACTTCGAGATCGCGGCTCAGCGTCGGGACGAGTATCCGGGGGTCTGGGTTAAGGACCGAAAAATCGCTTCGGTGGGATTCAACATCGACCGAGAAGTGAGCATGAATGGCATCGCTCTCAACGTCGATCCGGACTTGGAGGATTTCAAGGTCATCGTTCCTTGCGGAATCCCGGATTGCGAGATGACCTCGATGCGGTTGGAGCGGGGCCGGGCCTTTTCCATTTCCGAAGTCCTGCCCGTCTTTAAAGAAAAGGTCTTGGAGGTCTTGTGATCTTCCCCCTTATTTGAGGCTGGAGAGGAAGCGGGTGATCTGTTCCAAGGCCGCCTGTTCTTGAGGTACCAATCCCGAAAAACAATAGAAGGCGTGAGGCATGCCCTCATAGACCTTAAAATCCACCGCGACACCGGCGTCGCGCAATTTCTGGGCGAAGGCCCGATTGTCGTCGACCAAGGGGTCTTCGTCGCCCGCGATCAGGCAGGTGGGAGGCAAGCCTCTCAGGTCGCCGTAAAGCGGGCTGACCAGCGGATGGTCCCAGGCATCGCAATTGACATATCCGCCTCGCACCGCGCCGAGGAAAGACGCGTCGTAGACGATGCCGTCGAAGGCAAGCCGGCGCCAGGAATCGTAGCCTTCGAATCGAAAGTCGGTGACGGGGCAGAGGCAGATTAGGGCTTGAGGCGGCGCCTCGCCGAGTTCTCTCAATTTCAGGGCGGTCGCCGGCGTCAAATTGCCTCCCGCGCTGTCGCCGCCGATATAGATCCGTTTGGAATCCGCGCCCAGTTCCGCGGCATGCTGTCGCAGCCATCGGTAAGCGGTCACGCAATCTTCGAGCCCCGAGGGAAAGGGGTGTTCAGGCGCGAGACGGTAATCGAGGGCGAAGATCGTCATGCCGGCCATGGCGCTGAGCTTCTTGTGAAATAATCCGTAATCGTCGGGGGATTCCAGCGACCAGCCGCCGCCGTGGATGTAGAAGAGAATGGGCGGATTCGCCACGGGGGGTGTATAGACCAGGCAGCGGATTTCCTGGTCGGGTTTGGAGCCGGGAATGCGGCGCTCGCTGCGTTTCACCTCGGGGTGAAAATCGGCCGGGATCGCATTGTCGAATGCGAAGCCTTTGCGCAGGCATTCGGCGATCATGATCTTGGTGGGGCCGTGATAGCCGAGGATGAGTTGGTAGATTTTTTCGGTGTCGGGGTTGCGCATGGGGCCTCCGGGTGAAGCATAATCGATTCTGGCGCGTGTTCGAAGCAAATATCCATCGAGGTTTTTTCATCTTTGCCCTTCGCAACCTCTCCGTCTTTCCCTCGATAATCCCCTTGAAAGAGAGGGGGCTCTCATGTCGAAACCAGTTTGTTCGGCCAACCAGGCCGTCGATGCCGAAAACGTCGCTAAAATCCAAAAAGTAGCCGAGGAAAGCTTTAAAGAAGCTCGTCCCGTCGAGGATTCCGAACTCCTCTCCGAAAAGGCTCTCAAAGCCAGGGAGAAGGCGGTCTGCAAGGCTGTTGGGGGCGATTGTCTCCGGATCAGCCATTACGCCGAAAACGTCTCCTACGCCTTGATTCCACCCACTGGGCTGCAAGTCCGCGTCGAGACAAACATCGTCCGGCTATTCGCCAGCAAGCGTCTCAAGGACGGTGAAATCGCCGACTTGATCAAGCTTTCCCTGGACCGGGACAACATCTCCGCCTTTCGCGAGGCGGCTCGGGCCATGTTCCTGAAGGAAGGGTTGTTTTACTACGACCACGTGCCTTTCCAGGGGGCCGTGATGTGCTTCATGCCGAAATCCTGATTCAGAACCACTTGCTGTGCATGAGGCCTTCGAAGAAGTCCGAAACGGCGAGATAGGCTTGGCTTCCTACCCAAATGAGGAAAGCGATCCCGACCAACGATCCGAGGATCCCGAAGACGATGCCTATCGCCGCCCCCGCTAGTTTTTTACCCGAGCGATTCCGCGACGATCTCGGCGACGTCCTTCGTCTTGACCTCGATGTGCTTGTCGCGGGCGGCATCGGTGATCATCGTCATGCAGAAGGGGCAGGCCGAGGCGATGGTCTGAGGTTCCACGGCCATCAGGTCGTCCAAGCGCTTGTGGTTGACGCGATCTCCCAGTCGTTCTTCCATCCACATGCGTCCGCCGCCGGCGCCGCAGCAGCGTCCGGTCGATTTCGAGAGCTCGGTGTCTTGATAGGTGACTCCGGGAATCTTCTTTAAGATATCGCGGGGTTCCTCATAGATGTCGTTGTAACGGCCCAAGTAACAAGAATCATGATAGGTCAGTTTTTCGTCGAGATTCTTGACCGGCTTGATCTTGCCCTGTTCCATCAGCTGGTTGATGTAATCGGTGTGATGGACGACTTCGAAATTTCCGCCGAATTGCGGGTATTCGTTCTTGATCGTGTTGAAGCAATGCGGGCACTGGGCCAGGACGGTCTTGAACTTGTAGCGACCCATGGTCTCGATGTTGGTCTTGGCGAGGGTCTGGAAGAGATACTCGTTGCCGATGCGCCGGGCCGGATCGCCCGTGCAGGTCTCTTCGGGCCCGAGGATGGCGAAATCGATCTTGGCCTCTTGCAGGATTTTGACCACCGCCGTGCTGACCTTCTTGTTGCGGTCGTCGAAGGAACCCGCGCAACCCACCCAATAGAGAACATCGACTTCGGGCTTTTCGGCGAGGGAAGGGACGCCCATGCCTTTGGCCCAGTTGGCGCGCTCATCGAAGCCGATGCCCCAGGGATTGCCGTTGTTCTCGATGTTGCGCAAGGTGGCTTGGGCCTCGGCGGGGAACTCGCCGCGCATCAAGACCAGGTGCCGTCGCATGTCGACGATCTTTTGGACGTACTCGATGAAGACGGGGCAGGCCTCTTCGCAGGCGCGGCAGGTGGTGCAGCTCCAGAGGATCTCGGGCTCGATGACCTGAGGCACGAGAGAAGTATTGTAAATTTCTTGTTTCTGCTCTTCGGTGCCTTGGGCGATCTTGTCGGTATGATGGACCAAGAAGTCTTTCATCTCGATCAAGAATTGCTTGGGGTTCAGCGGCTTGTCGGTGTTGTAGGCCGGACATTGGGAGGTACAGCGCCCGCACTCAGTGCAGGTGTACATGTCCATGACGTCTTTCCAGCTGAACTCGTTGATCTTGTCGATGCCGAAGGTTGTGATGTTCTCGTCCTCGAGGTTGATCGGATTCAGCGCGCCATAGGGCTTGAGATTGCGCATGAAGACGTTGGGCAAGGAGGTAATGATGTGGAAATGCTTCCCGTAGGGGAGGAAATTCAAAAATCCCAGGATCAGCGCGAGATGGATGAAATAGGAGCTGATGCTGACGGCGTGGGTGGTCCCGGGTTGCCAGCCGAAGGCCGTAATGAGCTTGGAAACCGCGGTGCCGACAGGGGCCCAAAGGGGATCCATCGTATGATGCCCGAGAGCGATCTGTCCGCCGTCGTAAAACCATTCGGTGACCATCAAGCCCATGATGGTGAACAGGATGGCCCAACCCTCGATGGAGAGGGAAATTCGGTCGGGCTTGGTGATGAAGCGTCGTACCAAGAAGAAGGTGCAACCCGCGAAGACCAAGACCGTGAAGATGTCTTTATTGAGGTTGTAGAAGTTGCCGAGGGCGCCGCCAAAACCCGGGAGGTGAAAATCGGGGGAAAAGCCCTGGCCAAAGAGGGTGACGGTACGAATCGAGAGGATGCAGAATCCCCAGAAGATGAAGGCATGATAGAGACCCGGCCAAAACTCTTTCTTACGGTTCATCATGCGCTTCTGCCCGAAGGCATAAGTGAAGAGGGCGATCACGCGTTCGGGAATTTTTTCGAAGCGGAAATCCTTTCCCTTCGCCATTTTAAGCAAGGCGATGCGGTTGTTCATCGTGTAGGAAAAAAACGCCATACCGACGAGCAAGAGCAGGGCTACGGCAACGGGATACATGGATTCAACCTCCTGAGCAAGGATTCACGCCCCCCGATTAAGGGGCAAAACTCTATAGATTTAAAGGTTTTTTCGCGAAATAGGCCCGTTGGATATAGCGGGCTTTGTGGGACGCCGCAAATTAATTTTTGACGTCGCGGTCCATGACAGTCTTTCGGCCGTCCGACTTGGCGCTTTCAATGGCCTGATCGATGGCCCGGGTGAGCACGGCGGTGAGAGCATCCATGGTGCTGGCGGAGGTGTTCATGTCCGCCTTTTCCTTGATGTACTTCTTGATTTTCGATGCAACGACCAAAACATCCGACATAGGGGCCTCCTGGCTAAGGTTTTTAAAGGTCGCTTCGTTTATTCCGAAGTTTTCTTGAAATCAAGCAATCTCCGCATTACATTGCCTAAATATTCATCTTCTATGTTGGGGAGCGGCTTCATGAAAAAATTTCTAGTATTTTTGGTGGTAGTGGGCGGCATCCTGTTGATTGGCGGGATGTGGTACGTCCGTACCCGGAACCAGTTGGTGACCCTCGACGAACAAGTGAAGTCCAGCTGGTCCCAGGTGGAAAACGTGTACCAAAGGCGACTCGACCTCATACCAAACTTGGTCAGCACCGTGAAGGGCGTCGCCAATTTTGAACAGGAAACCTTGACGAAGGTGGTGGAAGCCCGGGCTCAGGCCTCCCAGATCTCCTCGGAAGCCTTGAAGGGCGCCATCAACGATCCCGCCTCCTTCGAAAAGTTTCAGGCCGCCCAGAGCGGGCTCTCTTCAGCCCTGTCGCGGCTGATGGTGGTGGTGGAGCGCTATCCCGAGCTCAAAGCCAACCAAAACTTCCTCGAACTCCAAGCCCAATTGGAAGGCACCGAAAACCGTATCTCCGTCGAACGCCGGCGCTTCAATGAAACGGCTCAAGGTTACAATACGGCGATTCGCCGTTTTCCCGATTCCTTGGTGGCCTCGATGAGTGGTTTTGCCGCGCGGCCTTATTTCCAGGCGGATGCGGGGGCGGCACAAGCGCCCAAGGTTGATTTCTCCAAGCCCGCTCCCTCCGGAACTGGTCCCTGATGAAAATCTCCCGCCTCGCATGCCTGTTTTTACTTGCCCTGGCCTTTTTTGGCTGGGTCTCCCCTGCACAGGCCCTGCTCGCGATTCCCGCGGTTCCCGACCATTATGTGAATGACGAAGCGGGATTGCTCTCGGCGGCGAACCGGCAAAGCCTCGAAGACCGTCTCGCGCAGTTCGAGCGGGACACATCCAACCAAATCTTGGTGGTGACTTTTCCCGACTTGCAAGGGGAGCCGATCGAGGACTTCTCCATCCGCTTGGCCGAAAAATGGAAACCGGGCCAATCGGTACGGAATAACGGCGCGATCTTGGTCGTTTCGAAGAACGACCACAAGGTGCGCATCGAGGCGGGTTATGGTCTTGAGGGCGTCTTGAGTGACGCCGTGTCGAGCTCCATCCTGCAAAGAGAGATTTTGCCCCATTTCAAGCAGGGAGATTTCGACGCCGGGATTCGCAACGGCGTCGATGCCATCTTGCAGGCGACCCGGGGCGAGTATCATGCCATTCCCCAAGCGGGTTTACCGCATTGGTTGGTGGTGCTGATCGTCTTCTTGCTGATCCTGCTTTTATTGAAACTCTTAAGGCGAGCGGGAGCCTATGGCCTTTATCGCTCGGGATCTTATTATGGAGGAGGATGGGGAGCGGGTGGCTCTTGGGGTGGCGGGAGTTCGCATTCCAGCGGCGGTTTTAGTAGCGGGGGCGGAAGTTTTGGGGGCGGCGGCGCCTCGGGAAGTTGGTAACGATGCGAGGCAAGGATCCGAAAAATTTCTTTCAGCCGGAAGAGCAGCAAAGGCTGATCGCGGCCATCCGAGAAGCCGAGAAGCTAAGCTCCGGAGAGATCCGTATCCACGTGCTGCGGAGGTCCGGCGCGGACTTGTTCGAGAAGGGCAAGAAAGTCTTCGAAAAACTCGGCATGACTCGCACTCGCGACCGGAACGGAATCTTGTTTTTAATCGAATTGGAACATCGGCGTTTCGCCATCCTCGGAGATCGCGGCATTCACGAAAAAGTCCCGGCGGAATTTTGGGAAGAGATCCGCAAGATGCTTTGGGAGAACTTCCACCAAGAGCGTTTCGTCGAAGGCCTCTGCGAGGGCGTCTCCCGTTGCGGTGAAAAATTGAAGATGTTTTTCCCGCTCCGCGAAGACGACCGCAACGAGCTCTCCGACGAGATTACTTCAGAGTGATTTCGACTCCGTCGACCTTGGCGCTCAACTCGCCCAAATACAACATGCCGGATTTTCCGGAAGCCGAAGCGACCAGGGTGGTTTTTTGGCCTTGAGAAGGGACGACTAGGCTGAAAAAGCCCGGGCTGTTGACGACGGTGGAGGCGAGAGGGCTCTTGCCTTCGACGGGGCAGTAGCCGTCGGCGCAGGCCTCGGCGACCCTCACTTCCAGGGTAATGGCGCCACCGGCATAACCCGCCGCTTGGACTTCGCCGCGGACCATCACTTGGGTGGTGGGTTTCGCGGGATCTTCGCTGACGATGCCGGAATCGGTGGTGGCTTGCTTGAATTCCGGGCTGAACCTCAAGGAGGAGGCGGCCCAAAAATCGTTGTTTTTCTTGATTTCCTCCGGAGTCATCTCCGAAGAACCGCAAGCGGTTACCGTTAGACTGAAAAGAGCCAAGGCCATTAGGCCATAAGCGCGAAAAGATCCCATAGTAGTTCTCCCATATAAACCCCTAAGCTACCTGCTGGGTTTATCGTCCAAAAAGACGGGAAGTTGCGTTAATCGGATTTCAAGGTGACTCAACGCAGCGGAGGGTAGGGCCTGTC